>JAXDKI010000499.1:0-3012 GCA_034667245.1 Thermomicrobiales bacterium
GGTACCCCCGGGGCGGCACGGTGTGGCCAAGACCAGGCCCAAGAGACTCAGCACGATGTCGGCCGAGCTCTCGACGAACCGGCAATAATGGAATCTCATGGAGACCGTCTTTGACCCGAGGCCGGGAGAGCGGCAGACGGCCGCGCCGGGCGTGAGCGTCCGGCGCGGTCGCTTTGTACTTGACAATCCGGACGACGCGCCGGTGATTGGGTTTCTGGCCACGGTCGAGGTCGCCCCCGGACAGGAGGAGCGACCCTCATCGAACCCGGATTCAACTGCAGAGCTATCTGGAATCGATTGCGACGCTGGCCCCGATCTGTCGACTGCGGGTCGCCGCATCGGAGATCAGAACGGCCTGGAGCGCGTCGTCGATGCCGGGCGTGGGCGCGCGTCCGGCAATGACCGCGTCGACGAATGCCTGGAGTTCGAGCCGGTAGGCCTCGGCGAAACGCTCGACGAAGAGGAAGTGGCGTTCGGAGGTGAATCCGGCGGGGCCGTAGAGGCGAGTTGGGACTCGCTCGTCGAGATCGGTGACGACCTTGCCGAGCGAGCCGTGAACCTCGGCGCGGATGTCGTAGCCGTAAGGAGCTCGCCAGGCATTCTGGACAACGCCGATGCCTCCCCTCCGGAAGCGGAGCACGACGACTCCATGATCGACGTCGTCGAACTCGGCGAGATCCGGCTCGATCAGGATGGAACCGGTGGCGGTGACATCGACGACGTCGTCTTTCATGAGGAAGCGGGCGGCGTCGAAGTCGTGAATTCCCAGGTCCCAAAAGAGTCCTCCGCTGGTCCGCAGGTACGACACAGGCGGCATGCGGTCGCAGGTAAGACCGCGGAACATCTCGACGGTTCCAATCTCGCCCGCATCAATCAGCTGGCGAGCGCGGGCATAGCCGGGGTCGAAGCGCCGCTGGAAACCGATCTGGAAGGGGACGCCCGCTCGTTGGACGGCTGCGGCAGTCTCACGCGCACGCTCGACCGAATCGGCGAGCGGTTTCTCCGCGAAGATCGCTTTACCGTTGGCGGCGGCGAGTTGGATGTGCTCGTGGTGCAGGCTGGTCGGGGAAACGACGACGACGGCATCGATGCGCGGGTCGGCGACGAGTGCGTCCATGTCAGCCACGAGAGGACAGGGGGCCTCGCCGGTGGCTTCGAGTTGACGCCGGTGGGCATCGTCGACGGCGGCGGCAATAAGGCAAGCGCCGCGGATCGTGCCGTGGAGATGCTCGGCGTGCAACCAGCCCATGCGGCCGAGTCCGATAATTCCGACGCCGAGCTCGGCCATCCTCAGTTCAACTCCTTTGAACGCGACAAACGGTCGGCTCAGTACAGGAAGCGCTGCCGAGCTCTCGCCTGCTCGTAGGCCGCGAGGGCAGACTGCACGCCGTCCTCGGCCGAAACTTCGGCGACAGGGACATCCCACCAGCTGTCGAACCCGGGAACACGCGCGTCCTTCTGGACGGGAACGTGGATGACGACGGTGCGCGCGTCGGAACGGGAACGGTCGAGCGCGGTCCGGAGCTCGGCTTCGGAGTTGGCGCGGTAGGCGATGGCGCCGAGACTCTCCGCGTTCTGCGCGAAGTCGATCGGCAGATAGTCGCCTTCGAGGCGGTTGGTCCGGGGGTCACGGTAGCGAAGCTCGTTGCCGAAGGAGGGCGAGCCGGCCGACATCTGCAGCCCGCGAATGCACTGGAAGCCGCCGTTGTCGACGAGGACGACGGTGAGCTTGTAGCCCTCCTGGAGCGAAGTCACGATCTCGGTGTGGAGCATCAGGTAGCTGCCGTCACCGACCATCACATAGACCTCACGGGAGGGGTCGGCCATCTTGGCGCCAAGGCCACCGGCGATCTCGTAGCCCATACAGGAATAGCCGTACTCCAGGTGGTAGCTCTTCGGATCGACCGGGCGCCAGAGCTTCAACAGGTCTCCGGGCAGGCCACCGGCGGCACAGACGACGACGTCGCGCGGGCCACTGGCCTCGTTGACAATGCCGATCACGTTGGCCTGCGTGAGCGACTCGGGCGTCTCGACGGCACGGATCCCATCGACGGTGCGATTCCAGTCGGCTTTGAGGGTTTCAACCTCGTCGCCGTAGGCGGCGTCGACGCGATGGCCCCGCTCGCGTAGGGCAGCCGAGAGCGCGACCAGACCTTCGCGAGCGTCGCAGACGAGGGGAAAGCCGCCGGCCTTGTTGGCGTCCATCGGCGAGACGTTGATGCACAGGAATCGTACGTCGGGGTTTTGGAATGCGGAGTGGGAAGCGGTCGTGAAGTCGGAAAGTCGCGTGCCGACGGCGATAACGAGGTCAGCAGCGGCGGCAAGTCGATTGGCGGCAAGGCCGCCGTTCGAACCGACGGGCCCAACATTCCAAGGGTGCGACCACGGGAGAGCACCTTTGCCCGCCTGGGTCTCGCAGACTGGAATGCCGAGCGCATCGGCAAAATCGGAGAGCGCCGCGGTGGCCTCGCTGTAAATCACGCCACCACCAGCGATGATCAGCGGGCGCTGGGCGCCTTCGATCAGTTGCGCGGCGAGCTGGATCTCGCTGTCCGGGGCGACAGTGCGGACGACGCGGTGCGTGTGTTTTTCGAAGAAGCGGGCGGGGTAGTCGTAAGACTCGGTTTGGGTATCCTCCGGCATGGCGAGGGTGACGGCACCGGTCTCCACGGGATCGGTCAAGATGCGCATCGCCTCCGGGAGACTGGCGAGGAGTTGTTCTGGTCGATTGATGCGGTCCCAGAACCTGGAGACAGGGCGGAAGCAGTCGTTGACGCTGAGATCGTGGCTCGTTGGATTCTCGAGCTGCTGGAGGACGGGGTGAGGGAGGCGACTGGCGAAGGTGTCGCCAGGCAGGAGGAGGACGGGGAGGCGATTTACGGTCGCCGTGGCGGCGCCGGTGATCATGTTGGTCGCGCCGGGGCCAACGGATGAGGTGCAGGCGAAGGTTTGGAGGCGATTCTTCATCTTGGCGTAGGCGATCGCCGCATGGACCATCGCCTGCTCGTTCTG
>JAXDKI010000500.1:0-15780 GCA_034667245.1 Thermomicrobiales bacterium
GCGAGCAGGGGACGATCCTCGCGGTCGGTTGCACGCGCCGGTGGGATGCCTATTGGAACGCGGCGCGGGCGCTCATCGACGCCGGCGAGATCGGACAGGTGCTCCAGGTCACGGCCTACGGTCGTGCTGCTATCTCCCACAACGGCAGTCACCTGATCGACCTCGTCCGCTACCTGGCCGGTGGCGAAGTCTCCTGGGTGGTCGGAGAAGCCGAGAGCGACGCCCAGGCCGCCGCGGACGACGACTTCATGGCGAACGGGTACCTCGCCTTCGACAACGGTGTCCGCGCCTTCATCCGCACCTGGCCGACAGGCGGTGCCGAATGGAACGTTGAAGTCGTCGGCGAAACCGGTCGCCTCCGTTCGCTCGACAACGGCGGCGAGATCGAATGGTGGCAGACCCGTCCCGGCGATCGATCCGGCGCCCACGTCCGCCGGTCGTTCCCGCGACCACAGCGCATCGAAAGCATGGGCGTCCGCCTCGTCCACGACCTGATCGCCGGTCTCGAAACCGGCAAACGGCCAAACTGCGCCGGCGAGGACGGCCGAGCTGCCCTCGAGATCGCCATCGGGCTACGCGAGTCGCACCGGCGCGGCATCTGCCGCGTCAACCTGCCGCTTGCCGACCGCACCCTCGCGATCCGCTCCGGGGAGACTCTGGCCGGCGATCTACCTGTCGCACTGCGTCGCCGGTAGACCCTGATGCAACGAACTACCGCGCGAAGCGCAATCGGGGGCACAACCTTGGAAGAACCGCGTCCGGGACTCCTTCCCGGCAGTCCGATCGACGTCATCGATGCGCGCCCCCTGTTCCACACCACCGCGGTGCGACAGCGCAACTTCGGCAGCTTCGCCCGCCTCGATAACGGGCGGCTCCTTCTGGCATTCCGTTCGGGAACCGGTCCGGTTCGTCGCAACGACGGAGCGGTCATGCTGACCCACTCCGACGATGCCGGCCAGACCTGGGCCGATCCGTTGCCCCTCTTCGCCTATCCGGGGTGGGACGGCCTGCTCATGGGCGGCCTGACCCGGTTCTCGGACGACCTGATGCACCTGGTCATCGGCCGCGTCAAGCTCGACTTCACGCTCGGCGGACCAGAGCCTCTCTCCGACTGGTACATCTGCGCGATCGATTCGCGCGACGGCGGCCAGACGTGGTCCGAACCCGGGCCGGAGATTCGCCTCTTCCCTTGCTGGACCGAACTCTACGGCACCAGCAACCCGCACCCCCTGTCCGACGGCCGCTATCTCTGGGCCTGCATGGGCACGCTCGGACGCGACGCGGGTTGGCAGGCGGGTGTCACCTTCACAGACGCCCGCGGCGAACACTTCGAGCCCCCGGTCATCATTGCCGCGGCACCGGATCGAAACTACGCCGACCTCGATGTCGTCCGCCTCGCGGACGGTCGCTTTCTCGCCGTGATCCGCGAGCTCGACGTCTTGGACAGCGTGAGCGCCCACTCCAGCGACGAAGGCAAGACCTGGAGTGCGATTCGTCCGACAGGTTTCAAAGGCGCCAACATCAAGTTGCATCGCTTGCGCTCCGGCGCCATTCTCTGCGCGTACCGGGACGAGGATCCGGAGCGACCAGGCGTCAGCTGCAGCGTCAGCGACGACGGCGGCGAGACCTGGCGATTCGCCGGCCAGCTCTACGCCGCCGGCCCGGACACCACCCGCGTCCCGGGTTGCCCGTGCGGTTATCCGGATATCGTCCCGCTCGGCGACGACCAGTTGCTCTGCGTGCTCCACACGTATCCTGACGCCGGCGGGCGTGTCGATCTCCACCTGCTCCGGCTGGTGGACCGTTCGTGAGGAGCCTCGTCTCAAGAAGGGCTGGGCGTCCCACCGCCGACACATCGAGCCAACGCACAAGAACCCTCTCCGCGCGTGCCGCTACCTAAGTACGGAGAACAGCCATGGCCGGAACGACCCTGGTACACGTCGGAATCGCTGCCTCGGACCTGGAACGATCGGTCGAGTTTTGGCGCGACGCGCTCGGCCTCCACGTCGTCGGGACGATGGAAGAGTGCTACGATCTCAGCGATGGCTACCACAACTTCCGCCTCTTCCAACACCGTGGCGGCGAGCGTCCTCCGCACGTGACCGGTCTCCTCGCCTATCTTCACCTCGGTGTGAAAGTCGACGATCTCTCGGCGGCAATCGCCCGGTGCACTGATCTCGGTTTCCCGATCGTCTGCGACGGCGTCGACTACCCGAAGCCGTACGATCCGAGCTCGCCGCCCACGGAATCATTCAAAGTCGAAGACCCCGACGGCATCGTCGTCGACGTCACCGCCAGCGACGACCAATGGCCTGGAGTCGCCCCGCGCGCTTAACCAAACAGTCCTCGAAACGACAGACGCTGATTTGGAGGGAGAGACGTTGAAACTGGTCACCTACGTTACGCCGGACGGCACCCATCGCGGCGGGGTCGCGATCGACGGCGCCGTCGTCGACCTTGCGGAGGGCGCGGCCGCGCTCGGCTGCACGATCCCCAGTAGCGTCGTCTCCCTGTTGCACGCGGGCGAGGCGGGGCTGGCCGTTGCCAGTCGGGTGGCGGCCGAAGGGGCCGCCGGCCGGCTTCCCGCCCGGCCGGAGAGCGAGGTCCGGTTGACCGCCGCGGTTCCGGACCCGCCCGCCATCTACCTCCTCGCCGGCAACTACCAGTCCCACATCGTCGAAGGGGGCGAGGCTCCCGTCGACAAAGCCCGCATCACCCCACGTCCCTTCCTCAAACCCGGCACCTCCGTCGTCGGCACCGGCGACCCGATTCTGGTCCCGCCCGATTCCGACACCCTCGACTACGAGATCGAGATTGCCGCCGTCATCGGCACACGCGCCCGCCACGTCTCCGTGGCGGATGCCGAATCCCACGTCGCTGGTTACGTCGTCTTCAACGATGTCTCGGCGCGGAGCCTGAAGATCGACCAAAATCGCGTCGCCCGCGAGGGTGACGGGCTGTTTGATTGGCTCCTCGGCAAATGGTGCGACTCCTTCGCCGCGATCGGCCCCTACCTCGTCACCCGCGACGAAGCGGGCGATCCCGGCCGTCTCGAGATGGCCCTCCGCGTCAACGGCGAGCTGCGGCAACATTCGTCGGCCGGAGAGATGATCTTCACCATCCCCGAAGCACTCGCCTTCCTCTCCCGCTTCGTGACGCTGGAGCCAGGAACCCTCCTCTGCATGGGCACCCCCGGCGGCGTCGGCGACACCACCCAGACCTACCTCAAGCCCGGCGACGTCGTCGCGGCGGAAATCGAAGTCTTGGGTCAGCTGGTCAATGTCGTAAAGTCATCTGCCTGAGCAGTTGGGGGTTCCCGAGAAGAGCGAGACCGATTCTCGATGTTGTTCGCCGATCTCCGCCGCGCCAAGCGCCGCCGCTCAGGGAGCGCCGATCGTCGATCGTCAGCCGCTGTGCCCGAGGTTACGCACGATCTCGGGCGCGGCCCGTAACGCCAACGCGGCGATCGTCAGGGTCGGGTTGGCGGTGCCGGTCGTTGGGAAGAGACCGGAGCCGGCGAGCCAGAGGTTCGGGTGGTCCCAGGTCCGACCGAAAGAGTCGGTGACCGAGCTCGCCGCGTCGCTGCCCATTCGGTGCGTGCCCATAATGTGGCCCGCCCCCTGAACCTGCTCGACGTGGCTGACCCGATCGGCGCCGAGCGCGGCGAAGAGGGCGCCGAACTGATCCCGCGCCGCCTGCAGCCCCCGCCTCGCGTAGTCGTCGATCGCGAAGGTGACCTGCGGGCGCGGGACGCCGATCGCATCGAGTCGATCGGACACCGTGACACGGGAGTTCGGGTCGGGCAACTGCTCGCAGAGCGCCGCCATCCGCACCGCACGGCTGTTGAGCGGAGCGATCTGGTCGTAGAGCTCCTTGCCCCAGACCCCCTGCTCGATCAACTTCTGCGCCCAGCTGACCGGGTCCATCCCCGGCCACGACCAGCCGTCGTTGCCGATCTCGATCCGGAAGGCACTCCGTTGGGCGCGGTCCGCCCCGTCCCGGAGCTGCTCGATCCCCGCCGTTGCCAGAGGCGACCGGTACGGCCCCATCGGGTTGGGCGCCAGCGCGTAGGAGAGCTGCGTCGGGTGATCCATCAGGTTGCGGCCGACCTGGTTGCTCGCGTTGGCAAGCCCGTCCGACAGCTTGCCGGTCGCCGACATCAAGAGCAACTTCGGCGTCTCCACCGCGTGCGCCGCGATCACGACGATGCGTGCCCTGAGTGACGCGTCGGTCTTGTCCGGCCGCCGGTAGTGGACCTGTCCGATCGTGCCATCGACATCGGTGTCGAGGCGGAAGACGACGGCGTTCTCCCGCACCTCCGCCCCGGCTTGCTTGGCGAGGTCGATGTGGACCATCGCGTCGTACTTGGCGCCGATCGGGCACATCGGGATACAGAAGGCGTTGCCGCAGCACTGGGGACGACCGTTGTACCCCTCTTTGGCACTGACGCGCGCCTGCGGCGTCGCCGTCACCTTTAGCCCGAGTTTCGCCGCCGCCTGGGAAAACTGCCGGTCCGAGTAGGTCAGCGGAATCGCGGCCATCGGATACGGGCCGCTCCGCGGGGCGCCGTTGTCCTCGGCGTCGTCGCCGGCCACGCCGAGCGCATCCTCCGCGGCCAGGTACCATGGCTCCAGGTCGTCGTACGAAATCGGCCAATCGACGCCGACCCCGAACTCCGACTTCATCCGGAAGTCACTCGGGAGGAGCCGGATTGCAGTCCCGAGCCAATGCCAGGTGGTCCCGCCGACCTGTCGCTCGTAGGTGCTGGAGAAGGTGTCCGGGCCCGCCTGCACGTAGTAGCCGTTCGGATCGAGAACCGACGGTTTCGGCGCCCAGGGCGAAAGCGGATAGGCCGCCTCCGGTGTCGTCGAGATGAGACTGCCGAACGCCGTCGCCGGCCCCGTGCTCCGATCCACGGTCGGCCCCGCCTCCAGAATCACGACCTTCGCGCCCACCGTCGCAAGCTGCCAACCGATAAGCGCGCCGGCCACCCCGGCACCGACAATCGCCACATCACAGTCATAGTCCTTCGCCTGGTATGTCACAGCACCCCTCACAGAACTCGCGGCTATCGGCTACCGGCTAATCATTCGCGACGAGTGGCTCCGTTCGCGGCGGGTCAGCCCAGCCGCCGAATGCCTTGCAGACGGCAACCGGCGGTGTGTACATCGCCTGCCAGGCCGTCAGTCCGTAGTAGGCGGTCGACCGGTTCGGAACCGGCTGGCCGTTGAACGCGCCGACATACCAGAAGATAAGGATCACCTGAGCGGTAGCCTGCGCATGGGAGGAGCCCAGCGACACACCGGTGACCGGCGGCGACGCCAACAACTCGTCCAGTCCAGCCGAGAGATCGGAGTCACCCGCCAGGAATTGCAACAGCATCGCTGCTCGATCTGGATCGAAGTTGCCGCCGCCGCAGAGAGCTTTCGACAGATCGAGCAGACCCTGCAGCCTGGCCGGATCGACCGGCGTCGCCTCCTGTGCTCCCGCCTGCTCGGCGATCGACCGCGTCGCCATCGCCGCCACTGCCGCCCACAGACCCGCCTGCGCGACAAACGCACGTCGTGAGAGATCGACCGTCAGCGCGGTAGCGACCGGTCCGCCGGGTGCGTTGTCACTCATGGCCACGTCTCCATTCCTTCGGACTCGTTCGCCGTCGATTGATCGAGGATAGTGCACTCCACCGGACGCCCCTCAGAACCAAAAGTCCGGAGTTGGCCGAAAGCGGAACCCCGTGGAAGGGACGCGAGTTGTTGCTCGGCCGCCATCTACCAGCGAATCACGGTCCCGTCCGGCTGACGGACCTCGACCAAGCTGCCGTTGAGCGGATGCCCGGGTGCCGGGTACTTCGCCGCCCGCTCCTCGTCGACGTCGATCCCCAACCCCGGCCGCTCGTTCGACCACAGATACCCGTCGCGGATCTCGGGCGTGCCGGGGAACACCTCCCGCGCCGCCTCGCCGAAGCGGAAGCACTCCTGAATCCCGAAGTTGGCACAGGAGAGATCGAGTTGCAGATTCGCGGCGTGTCCGATCGGGGAGACGTCGCCCGGACCGTGCCACGCCGTCCGCACGCCGAAGAACTCGCCATACGCGGCCAGCTTCCGCGCCGGTGTAATCCCACCGATCGCCGAGACGTGGCAACGGATGAAGTCGATCAGGCGGTTCTGGATCAGCGGCATATACTCCGCCTGGTTGACGTAAAGCTCTCCCATAGCGATCGGCGTCGCCGTCTGTTGCCGCAGCAGGGGGAAGTACCCGCTGTCCTCCGGCGCGAACGGGTCCTCCAGGAAGAAGAGCCGGAACCGCTCCAGTTCCTTCGCCAACCCGATCGCCAGCATCGGCGGCAACCGCTCGTGGATGTCGTGGAGCAGCTCGACCTCCTCGCCCAGTCGGGATCGGAGATAGTCGAACAGTCGCGGCACGACCCGCGTATACGCCGAGAAGTTCCAGGTGCCCTGGCGAAGACGGAAGTGCGGCGGATACGGGTCGTCCGAGTCCGCGTCTCCCACCCCATAGGTCGCGTTGCCCGGCACATCGACCTGACACCGGATGTAGCGGAATCCCTCTTCCCGCAACCGGATCGCCTGCTCCTCGACCTCCGGAAAGTCGCGACCGGAGGCGTGAGAGTAGACCGCCGCCGCCTTCCGGACCTTCCCGCCCAGCAGTTGGTAGACCGGCATCCCGGCGCGTTTGCCCTTGATGTCCCACAACGCCATGTCGATCCCGGACAGGGCGTTGTTGAGCACCGGCCCGCTCCGCCAGTACCCGCTCAGGTTGCCGACCTGCCAGATGTCCTCGATGTCGTTCGGATCCCGCCCGATCACCAGCGGTTTCAGGTACTGCTCGATCGCCGTCGCCACCGCCAGCGGCCGCGTCGTGAAGCCGGCGCAGCCAACCCCATACAGCCCCGGCTCACTCGTTTCCACCTTGACCACGATCAACCGGATCCCGTCCGGCGCCGTCAGAATCGGCCTGACGTCGGTGATCCTCAGCCCCGGCAGCCCACCAGACGGCCCCCACGCCGGCGCCACAACCGGCATCGGCCCCTCATCCCGAACAGACATCCCCATTCCCTTCAACCCAACCGGCGCTTCGTGTTGACGTGACGGACGAGGGGAGGTCCTTCACTCCGTTCAGGACGCCCAATCACTATTATGGTCATCCTGAGCGCCAGCGAAGGACCTCCCTCCGATTCTGGCCGCAGCCGCGCCCGCTCATCAGAAATCGTCAGCAGTGTCCCCCGTCCCAATCGCCCCGCCTACCAGTCCGCCACCGACCCGTCCACATGCCAGAGCGACGGCTGATACGTCCGCGTGTAGGGGAGCTGCTCGTGGGCGCGAACGGCCTCCCAGTCGAGCTCGACGCCAAGACCCGGCGCCGTCGGCGGCTCGACCCATCCCCCGGGCAGCCACGTAAACCGCTCCGCGAAGAGCCGCTCCACCTCCGGCGGGTGATCGACCAGGAACTCCTGGATCAGGAAATTCGGCGTCGCCAGGTCGAGCTGGACGCTCGCCATCGTCAGCAGCCACGAATAGGGATTGTGCGGCGCGACCCCGACGTACGACACCTCCGCCGCCGCCGCGATCTTCCGCCCTTCCCAGATCCCGCCGCAGTGGGCGAGGTCGGGCTGCAGCACGTCCGCGGCGCCGAGCGCGAGGATGTCGCGGAATCCCCACTTCGTGAACAACCGCTCCCCCGTCGCCACCGGTATCGAGATCGACGCCGCGACGTGCGCCATCGCCGCCGGGTCCTCCGGCAACACCGGCTCCTCGAAGAAGAAGATGTCGAACTCCTCGAGCGCGTCCGCCATCTGGACCGCCGACGTCGGCGAGAGCCGCCCGTGGCAATCGATCAGCACGTCGACGTCCGGCCCCACCGCGTCCCGGATCAGCTGCATCTGCCGCCGCGCCGCCTTCAGCTCCGGCTGCCCGGCCACTCCGGTCACCGCCTCGAACGGCGCCAGCTTCAGCGCCCCCCACCCCGCCTCGACAAGCCGGACACACGACTCCGCGATCTCCTCCGGTGTCTCACCACGCGGCCCGTTCGCGTAGAGCCGAACTCGATCCCGCACCCGACCGCCCAGCAACTCGTAGACCGGCACCCCCAGCGCCTTACCCAGGATGTCCCAGAGCGCCTGCTCGATCCCGGAGATCGCGCTCCCGATCACCACCCCACCCCGCCAAAAAGAGTGGCGGTAGATCGTTTGCCAGTGGTGCTCGATCCGCGTCGGATCCTGACCGATCAGGTACTCCTTGACGTCGTTGATCGCCCCGACCACCGCCTCGGTCTTCCCTTCGAGACTCGCCTCGCCGACCCCCGTAATCCCCGCGTCCGTCCGCACCTCCACGAAGATCAGATTGGTCCGCCCGCCAAACAATACGTGTGGAATCACGCCGGTAACGGCCAACTTCAGGTCTGGCCGCCCCCCAGCCAGGTTCATCTGCTCCATGCTCTGTCTCCAATGTAGCCGTCAGCCGTCAGCCGTCAGCCGTCAGCCATCAGCCGTCAGCCATCAGCAATCAGCCGTCAGAGAACGTCGACGACCAAGCCATCGTTCCTTCCGTCTGCCCGCCTGTCCGCCCCTCCGCCCCTCCGCCCCTCTCCTGACGGCTGACAGCTGACGGCTGACGGCTGACAGCTGACGGCTACCAATCGGCCACCGACCCGTCCTCGTGCCACAGTGCCGGTGGCCGCCCCTCGACCGGCGGGAAGCGTTTCGCCGCTTCGAGGTCGAGCTCGAGCCCGAGTCCGGGCGCTTCAGGCGGCGAGAAATACCCCTCTCCGTCCATCACCGGCGGATTGACGACAATCGCGTCCTTCCACGGTTCCGGCTCGGTGATCACCTCCTGGATCAGGAAATTCGGGGTCACCGCATCGAGGTGCAGCGAGGCGACCGTGTTCACCCAGCTCCACGGGTTGTGCGGCGCGACCGCGACGAAGTGCATCTCCGCCAGCGCCGCGATCTTACGCGCCTCCGCGATCCCGCCCGTCTGGATGATGTCCGGCTGCAAGACACCGATCGCCCGCGACGCCAGCAATTCCGGGTAGGCCCACCGGGTGACATGCCGCTCCCCGACCGCGATCGGGATCCGCGACTTCTCGGCGATCCGCACCATCGCCGGCGCGTGCTCCGGCAGACACGGCTCCTCCAGGAACATGATCCCAAACTGCGCCAGCGCCTCGGCCGCCCGCACCGCCACCGACGGCGACAACCGCCCGTGCGCGTCGATCATCAACTCGACGTCGGGACCAACCGCCTCCCGCACCGCGCGCACCTTCGCCACACCCGCGTCGATGTACCGCTTCCCCGCCAGAATCGGCGTCGCCTCGAACGGTCCCATCTTCAGCGCCGTGAACCCACGCGCCACCAACTCCGACGCCGACCGCGCCAGCTCATCCGGCGTCCCGCCCCGCGGTCCGTTGGCATAGGCCCGGATCCGGTCCCGCACCAACCCGCCGAGCATCCGATGGATCGGCACCCCGAGCGCTTTCCCCTTGATGTCCCAGAGCGCGACCTCGACCCCCGCCAGCGCGCTCATGAAGGTGACGCCCCCATGCCAGAACGCATGCCGGTACGCCTGCTGCCAGATGTGCTCGATCCGAAACGGATCGGCACCGATCAGCAGCGGCTCCAAGTCCTTGATCGCCCCCAGAACGGCGTGGGTCTGCCCTCCGAGCGACGCCTCCCCCAACCCGGTCACCCCGCCGTCGGTGTCCACCAGCACGAAGACATAGTTCCGCCACCCGGCGCCAACCGCCACGGTCCGCACCCCGGTAATCCTCAGCCGTTCGCCCAAAGCGCACTCCTTCTGAGTTGCCAGATGTCAGTTGTCAGCAGCAGTTGGTCGCTAGTTGATGAGGAAACAGTTCGTCGTCTCTGACAACTGGCAACTGACGTCTCACCCCTTGACCGCCCCGCCGGTCAATCCCTGCATCAACTGCCGCTGGAAGAAGAGGAAGATGATCGCGACCGGCAGCGTCCCCACCGCCGCCGCGGCCATCACCAGATTCCACTCCGTCGTGAACTCGCCGATGAACGAGGCCACCGCGACCGAGATCGTCCGCACCTTCTCCGTGCTCGTCAACACCAGCGCGAACTCGTACTCGTTCCAGGCCGTCAGGAACCCGATAATCGCGGTCGCCCCGAGCGCCGGCCGCGCCAGCGGCAGGATGATGTCCCAGAACGCCCGGTACGGCGACGCGCCATCGACAAGCGCCGCCTCGTCGAGCTCCCGTGGAATCTGCTCGAAGTACTCCTTCATGATCCACAGACAGAGCGGCTGGATGAAGGTGCTGTAGGCAAGGATCAGCGCGATGTACGTGTCCTTGAGGTGGAACGTATTCGCCATCTGGAAGTAGGGGATGACCAGCAGAATCCGCGGGAACGACTGCGCGATCAACACGAACGCCATGATCGCCGGCTTGAACCGGAAGTCGTAGCGGGCAAAACCGTACCCCGACCACGCCGCCACCAGCACCCCCCACGCGGTCGTCGCGAGCGAGACAACCATCGCGTTGGTCATGTACCGGGCAAAATTCCGCCGCTCGAAGATCTCGTGATAGGCATACAGCGTCCAGTTCTTCGGCAGGAAGGTCACCGGCACCGTGTGCGTCTCCAGATTCGTCTTCAGCGACGAGACGATGATCCAGAACATCGGGAAGAGCGTCGGGATCAGGAAGATGAGCACCAGCACCATCTTCAACCCCAACGAAAGCCGCACCTTGCCCAGCCAGGAGGCCCCGCCCCGTCGCCGCTTCCCCGTCCTCTCATTCGCCAACGTCGCCATACTGAATCCTGTTCCCTTCGCCCGAGGCCGCCGCCTACTCGCCTTCTCGCCTACCGATTCGACCGCATCGTCTGCCGCACGTAGAGCCCGCCGGGAATCATCAGGAGCAGCAAGAGCAGGATGCCGAGCGTCGCCGCGTAATTCGCATCGGCGTACAGGAACGCATTCTTGTAGATGAGCGTCGCGAAGACCTCGCTCGCATTCGCCGGACCGCCCGCGGTCATCACCTGGACGATCGCGAAGTTCATGAAACTGCCGATCCAGGCCAGCAGGATCGCGACCATCGAGATCCCGCGCATCGCCGGCACCGTGATGTCACGGAACCGCTGCAGCCGGCTGGCGCCGTCGACCGAAGCCGCCTCGTAGAGCTCGCCGTTGACCGCCTGCAATCCCGCCAGCAACAGCACCATCATGAACGGGAACCCGCGCCAGACATTGGCGACGACCGTCGCCGCCAGCGCCGTGCTCGTCTGCCCCAGCCACGCGGTCGGGATATCCGTCTGGTCGTAATAGTGGACGCGGTAGAGCACCTCGTTCAGCACGCCGAACAGCCCGTCGAAGATCCACCGCCACGTGATCCCCGGCACGACCGCGGGAAACATCCACGGCAGGAGGAACAGCACGCGGAACATCCCGCGGAACGGGAGTCGCTCGTTGAGCAGGAGCGCGACCGCGAATCCGATCAGGTACTGCCCGACCACCGAAAAGAAGGCGAACAAGAAGGTGTGGCGGAGCGCGAGCCGCGCCAGATGGTCGTCGCGCACCGCCCGCACGTAGTTGTCCATTCCCCAGCCGGCGTCCGATTGGAAGGTGCGGAGGAACGCCTGCCCGATCGGCAACACGAGCAGCAGCGCCAGCATCAACACCGATGGCGCGACGAACAAGAAGGGATGGATCCGTGTCTTGGGTTTGGAGCGGCGCACACTCGTCCGCTCCGAAACGGTCGCGGCGCGGCCTGTAACCGACATGGCGGCTTCCTAAAAACGAGACCGGCGAGGACACCCCCGTTCTCGGTGGTTACCCTCGCCGCTTCACGATGAGTCGTCAGTCGTCAGACAAAAGCTATGGGGGGGACGAGTTGCAAGCCGCGGCTTCTTGCCATTTGCCTCTTGTCACTTGTCACTCCGTTCTGACGACTGACGACCTCGTTACGTCACCGGGTACTTCAACTCCCCGCGGTCGCCGAGGATCTCCTTGAAGCGGGTCGCAGCGGTGTTGAGCGCCGTCGGCACGTCCCGGTCGCCGATCAGCGCGGCCTGCCACTCGGGATCGAACTGATCCTTCAGCTTGTTCCAATCGCCGAGCTCGACCTCGTACGGTTCGACCACGGCTTTCAGCGACTGCTCCAGGAAGACCGCCAGGAACGGGTCGTCACGGATCGCCGGATCTTCGAGCGCTGCCTTCGTCGTCGGCCCGTACTTGGCGTTGGCCGCGAAGTAGGGTTGCCGGTCGTGGGTGAACCACTTGAGGAACTTGAAGGCCTGATCCGGGTACTTCGTCGTCCGGCCGATTGCGTAGATGAGCGAGCCCTGGCGCAGAACCGGCGTCTCGCCGGTCGGCGTCGGGTGCGGCGCGACGGCGAACTTGCCCTCGATCTCCGGATTGGTTGTGATGAAGGTCTGCGCGCCCCAGGGACCGGTCGTCAGCATCGAGATGTTGCCGCCGGAGAAGGCGGCGACGTTGGCCGGGTAGTCCATCTCGACGACGTTCGGCGGCACGACCTGGTGCTCCCGCGCCAGCGAAACCATGAACTCGATCGCCCCGATCGATTCCGGACTGTTGACGAGAATCGTCCAGATCCCGGTCTCCCGGTTCAACCGGAGCATCTCTCCGTCCGGACCGTTGTTCTGCATAAAGTGGATGCAGCGGACGGTGTGGGTCTTGCCGTACATCCCGAACCCGTAGCGCCCGGCGCGTGGATTCGTCAGCTTCTTCGCCGTATCGGCCAGCTCTTGCCAGGTCTTGGGCGGTGCCGCCGGATCGAGCCCCGCCTCCTGAAAGTGATCGGTGCGGTAGTAGAGCGCGTCGGTACCCGTGTAGAAGGGGAGCCCCAGGATGCGCCCGGTGCCATCGGTACCCGCCTGGAGCGCCACCGGGATGAACGACTCTCGGAGCCCCTCGGCGTCAACGCGGTCGGTGATGTCGAGCGCCGCGTTTAGGTTGATGAAGCTCGCCAGTCCGAACTGACCATCGATCACGTCCGGCAGATCGTTGCCCTCGGCATAGGCGGTCAGCTTCGTCAGAATGTCCGCGTTCGGCACCTCTTCGAGCTGGATCTTGATGTCCGGATTCTGCTCCTCGAACTCCGCGATCATCTGCTTGAGGACGGCGCCTGCCGCCTGCTCGAGCGTGTTGTGCGTCATGAACCGGATCGTGACCGGCCCGCCCTGCAACACGGCCGGCGCGGAGTAGACCGAACTCTTGGCACGCGCGAGTCCAACGCCGGCTGCGGCGCCGGCAACGGCGCCGGTACGCAAGAGCTGCCGCCGAGTGATTGACCCATTCGCCATCGTGGGGCCTCCTCTCCGTGAGTGTTCCCTTGGGGGAAGGAGCGAACAGAGCATGACGGCCGGTCATGCCATCCGAGGCACACCGCGTCCACGGGTCGAGTCACTATATGGTTGCGACTGCAGGGCGTCAAGACATTTCCTTCTACACCTGGCAGGTACTGCTACTCCAAACACATTATTTCCGATGCTATCGAATCCCCAATCACGTTCGTTAGGAATGAATGACCAAAAGCGTGCAATTTCCGCCCCGATCGCTTCCCTCCCTCAGAGATCCTCGGTCATCGCTCGGGAGCTCCTCGTCCAGTCCCAGCGCGACCGCGCATGGCGGCCTCACGAGGATGGCGTCAATCGATACAATGCCGGCGCTCTCTCCTCGTTCGTCGAGGCCGAGGTCGAGAGAGCGTCGTTCGCAGGTCCACGGGATGACAGGGGAGACACGGATGATCGTCGTTGACTTGGTTAACCTTCGCGACCAAGTTGTGCTCACACCGAATCTGGAGAAGGCGCTGAACTTTCTGCTTCAGCTTGGCCAGAATGACCTGCCGGACGGGCGAGCCCCGATCGACGGCGACCGCGTCTACGCGGAAGTCCAGTCCTACAACACCGTCGAGGGCGAGATCGCGGAGTTCGAGGGGCATCGCAAATACATCGACATCCAGTACGTCCGTTCCGGCGAAGAGATCATCGCTTGGACCTCCGCCAAGAACGTGACGGAAACGACGTCCTATGTCGACGAGCACGACTACTGGCTGGGCACGGCCGACTCCGACAGCGTGACGCAGGTTCGCCTTGCGGCCGGGCAGTTGGCCGTCCTCTATCCCGTCGACCTCCATGCTCCCCGCCGGGCGGCCGGCTCGTCGGCCCCGGTCAAGAAGATCGTGGTCAAGGTCGCCATCGACGGGTAATGGCGGCGCGGCGCCTCCCGATCACGCCGGGCTCACGCGGCAGTTCGGCCGCGTGAGCACCTCCGGGTTGACGAGGTTGGTCGGGAGCTCCCCGCGAAGCACCTGGGCGACGTGCTCCGTGGCCCGGGTCCGGAGATCTGCCACCGCCGACTCCGACGCGAAGGCGACGTGGGGCGTCACAATCACGTTCTCGAGCGCGAGCAGCGGGTGAGACGGGTCGGGCGGTTCCTGCCCGAGCACGTCAATTGCCGCCCCGCCGATCCAGCCCTCCGTCAATGCCCTGACCAGCGCCGTCTCGTCGACGATCGGCCCGCGCGCGGTGTTGATCAGGGTCGCGGTTGGCTTCATCAACCGCAGCTCGCGCTCACCGATCAGCCCGCGCGTTTCCGCCGTCAACGGCGCGTGGATCGAGATGTAGTCGGCCGTCCGCAAAACCTCGTCGAGGTCATTCGTCGCCGCCCCAAAGGGGTCCAGCGCATCGGGAGCAATCCGCGGCGTGTAGGCGATCACCTTCAAGCCGAGGGCGGCCGCTTTCGGCGCCAGCGTCCGGCCGATCGCGCCGTACCCGATCAGCCCCAGCGTCTGACCGCGCAGCCGCGGCAGCGTCCGCCCGGCCCGCGAATTCCACTCCCCCGCCCGCGTCATCCGCGCAAAGCCGACGATCCGGCGGGCACTGGCCAGCAGCAGCGCCAGTGCATGATCCGACACCTCGTCGAGACAGAAGTCGGGCACGTTCGTCACCAGCATCCCGAGCTCGGTCGCAACGTCGACCGCGATGTTGTCCAGCCCGATCCCGTACCGGCTGACGATCCGGCAACGCGGCGCGGCCCGGAGCACCGCCGGCGTCACCTTCTGCCAACAGGTCAGAATGGCATCCACCCCCGGCGCGAGCGCCACCAACTCGCTCTCCTCGCCCGTCTTTGCGGCCACCACCGTCGCGCCGTCCACCGCGCCAAGGACACGCTCCTCGATCTCAAGCCCCGGCCAGGCGTAGTCGGTCACCAGCACCGTGACCGCCTCCTGGTTCCGACTCCGTCCCCCCGTCATCCCTCTCCGCTCCCAGATGAATCGATTGGGCATCCCCGCCCACGCCTCAGAACGACCCGCCCTTGAAAACCGCTCACGGAACGGAGTGCCACGAGCAGCACCCGGCCGCCTACGATCGGTCCAACTCCTGTAACACGGGCGCGAACGCCTCGATCCCCGCGACCGTGTTCGGCTCCAGCCAGATCTGCACGTGCGCGATCCCCCCTGCGGCGAACCCACGCAACAGTTCGGCCCATCCAGGCGTGGTTTCTCCCGCCATCGATCCCTACCCGGTCCGGTCGGCACGCCGGGCGCTACAACGACTACCAACTCAGTAGTCAGTTGCCAGTGGTCAGTTGCCAGTAACTGGTCGTCAATCACCGGCGCACTGGACCCCTGAGACCGTCCGAACGAGCGCAAACTCGCTACTGACTACTGGCAACTGACCACTGGCTACTGGATTAGAACACGAGCACGTTGCTCGCCTCGGCACACCGTCGGGCGAGATCGGGGGGCGACGTGAACGCCGCGTTCTTCCCTTCGAGATCGGCC
>JAXDKI010000501.1:0-7271 GCA_034667245.1 Thermomicrobiales bacterium
CGATCGTCCTCGTCGCCTACATCGCCTACCAGCAGATCGAGAACTACATCATCGTGCCGCGCGTCTATCGCGACACCCTCCACGTCTCCTCCTTCGCCGTCCTGATCTCGGTCCTGATCGGCGGCCAGCTCCTCGGCATCATCGGCGTCTTGCTGGCCCTGCCGATCGCCGCCGCGATCCCCACGATCGAACGGATCTGGATCGAGGAAGAGGGCGGACCGCCCGGCACCGAGAGTTGGAGCGAAGAGATTGCCAGGTCCGAGGCTGAGGCGGAAGAGGAGTTTGGGGACGATCGCGCCCGCAGCGAGCGGAGCGAATCGGTCGGGAAGCCGGCGGCGGCCGGTGCGGACGGGCTTCGGTAGTACAATTGACGGTGCGTAGGCGGCATCCGACCGCCGTGTCGCGACGTCTATCCCGTACCTGAGCAGCGCGCACAACACGGATTGCGACAGGTTTCGGGGCACAACCGATACCCAAGAGGTCCCTGCATGTCCATCACCACCAACGATCAAACCGCATTGACGAAAGAGCAGATCATCGAGGCGATCCGGCCCGTCACCGAGCCCGAGGTCGGACGCGGCCTCGTCGATTTAGGGATGATCCCGAACGTCGCGATCGACGGTCGTAATGTCACCGTCCACGTCGAACTGCTGACTCCCGTCTCCCCGTGGCGGAGCAAGATCACCGACGAGATTCGTGCCGCGCTCGCAACCATCCCCGATCTCGGCGAAGTCGACTTCGCGTGGAGCTCGCGCGTCCGGGCGAGCGGCGGCGGCCGCACCGACGCCGAGCCGATCAAAGGGGTCAGGAACACGATCGCCGTCGCCTCCGGTAAGGGCGGCGTCGGCAAATCGACCGTTGCCGTCAACGTCGCGACGGCGTTGGCGCGCGCGGGCGCGTCGGTCGGTCTCCTCGACGCCGACGTCTACGGCCCCAGCATCCCCCTGATGATGGGGACCCACGACAAGCCGATGATGCGCAACCAGCGGATCGTCCCGCTCGAGGCGCACGGCGTGAAGCTGATGAGCATCGGTTTCATCCTCGACCCGGAGAAGGCCCTGATCTGGCGCGGCCCGCTCGTCGCCCAGCTGATCGGCCAGTTCCTGAACGACGTCGATTGGGGCGACCTCGACTACCTGGTGATCGACCTCCCGCCCGGCACCGGCGACGTCCAGCTGACGCTCGTCCAGAAGATCCCCATCTCCGGCGCGGTGATCGTCACCACCCCGCAAGAGGTCGCGCTGGCCGACGCGGTCAAAGGCCTGAAGATGTTCCAGGAGGTGAAGACGCCGATCCTGGGCATCGTCGAGAACATGAGCGGGTTCATCTGCCCGAGCTGCAACGAAGTGCACGACATCTTCGGCAGCGGCGGCGGTCAGCGCACGGCCGAGCAGCACGGCATCGAGCTCCTCGGCCAGATCCCGCTCGAACCGAGCGTCCGCGTCGGCGGCGACGCCGGCACGCCCGTGATCGTCTCCCACCCCGACTCCGCCACCGGGAAAGCCTTCGTGCACGCCGCCGAGCGCATCGCGGGCCGGTTGAGCGTCGAAGCCGCGAGGAAACCGCGCAAACCGACGATCATGCTGAAGACCGTGCGCTAGCACGACGCTTCACCCAGGACACCTCCAATTGGGCGGGCCGCTTGGCCCGCCCTTTCATCACCGGAGGCTCCGCCATGACGACGTTCCATCCGAGCCCGTTTGCCGGCGAGTCCGACCTCCCACGACTGGGCGAGTTGATCGCCGCCTGCCAGGCGGTCGATCAGCTCGAATCCCCGTACACCCTCCAGGATATGCGGGAGGAGCTGGTGGAACCGACCGTCGGCTGGCGCCGTGAGGTGGCCCTCTGGCAGTCCGGATCGGACCTCCTCGGCGTCGCCTGCCTCTGGGTACCGCCGGCGTCCGAAAAGCCCGACGCATTCTTCTGGTTCGTCGTCCATCCTTCGGCCCGCGACGGCAACCTCTTGCGGGAGCTCGTCGTCTGGGCCGATGAGCAGGGTGCCGCCCTGGCGGGCCGCGACGCGACCCTCACCACCGGCGCGACCGAGGAGGATCGCTGGCGGATGCTCGTCGTGCCGACGTTCGACTTTGCCCCGGTTCGTTACTTCTTGAGGATGTCCCGGCGCCTGGACGACGCACTGCCCGTCCTACCCCCACCCGCCGGGTATCTCATCCGCCCGCTCGCCGGTCCGGACGAAGTGGAGGTCTGGGTCGATCTCTACAACGCCGCCTTCGCCGACCATTGGGAACATATCCATCTGACCCCCGATGAGCGCCGGATAGAAATGGCCCGCCCGAGCTACCGGGGCGACCTCGACCTCGTCGCGGTCGCCCCGGACGGAACCATCGCCGCCTTCTGCGCGGCCGCCATCCGGGAACTCGACGACGGCGGACTCGAAGCCTGGATCAACCTCGTCGGGACGCACCCCGCCCATCGCCGCCGCGGCCTCGCCCGCGCCGTCCTCGCCGCTGGACTTACCGCCCTCAGGGGACAGGGGATGACCGAAGCCAAGCTGGGCGTCGACGCCGAGAGCCCGACCGGCGCCACATCCCTCTATGAGGCCCTCGGCTTCACCGTCTCGAAGACGATCACCGTCTTTCGGCGGCCGATTCTACCCACCGCGCCGAATGAAATCGCCTTCTAATCGACCAGATTCAGCCGATCCCGGGCGCGCCGAGGTTCGCCGCCGAGCGGAAGCTCTCGTCCAGAATCACGAAGATGGCCTCGGTATCGGCGCGCCACCGCAGCCGCGCTCAGGCGCGGGTCGGGGTCGTAGCAGCCGGCCAGACAGACACCGGGATCGTTCCGGAGCAGCTCGATCCGGGGAAAGATGTGCGGGTGGGTGCAGCTACAGACGCCGACGACGATCTCCTCGGGCACGGGAGACTCCTCCGTCAGCCTTTCCGCTTGGTATACGGATCGAGCGCATCCTGGAGGCCGTCGCCGAAGAGATTGACGGCGATGATCGTCACGGTGATCGCGAAGCCGGGAAAGGCCATCCACCACCCCTGGTTGAGGTAAGTCAGGGCCTGCTTCATGTCTGCCCCCCACTCCGCCTCGGGTGGATTGACGCCGAGACCGAGAAAGCTCAGGGAGGAGGCGATGATGATCGCCCAGCCGATGGCGGTGGTGAAGAGGACGAGGATCGAGGTGGTGACGTTGGGCAGGATGTGGCAGAACATCACCCGGAGTGGCCGGCAACCGATCGTCGTCGCCGCCACGACGTACTCGTCGTTCTTGGCCGACAGCACGGAGCCGCGGACGAGCCGGACAAAGGGCGGGATGAGCGAGATACCGACGGCGATCTGGATGTTCTTCAAACCCGGCCCGAGCACCGCGACGACGGCGAGGGTCAGCAGGATACCGGGGAAGGCGAGCATGATGTCGACCAGCCGCATGATCAGCGAATCGATCCAACCGGCGAGATAGCCAGCGAGGAGACCCGCGACGATGCCGATCGCTGCCGCCAGAACGACCCCGAAGAGCGAGGAACTGATCGTCAGGCGTCCGCCGTAGATCGTCCGGCTCAGGATGTCGCGGCCGTATTGGTCGGTGCCCATCAGATGGTCGCCGCTCGGGGCGGCGAGTTTGGGACCGACGAGCATCTGGGTCGGATCTGCCGGTGCGAGTCGGCTGCCGACGGCATCGACGCTGACGACGACGAGCGCGATCAGGACGATCGCGGAGGCAAACGCGCCCTTGTTCCGCGCGAGCCTGCGCAGAAACCCGAGCCACCGCCCACCGAACCCTTCGTCGCCCCGCGTCCGTCGCTCCTCGGCGGCGAGTGTCCTGCCCCTGATCGTCGTCGCCATCGCGCGGTCCCGTGCCCTAGCCGTACCGGATACGTGGATCGAGGAGACCATAGGAGAGATCAACCACCAGATTGACGATGACATAGATGGTCGCCAGGATGAGGACGATCGCCTGGACCATCGGGAAGTCGCGGTCGAGGATGCCGTGGACGAGGAGGTTACCGATACCGCGTCGGGCGAAGAGCGCCTCGACGACGACGGCGCCGCTGAGCATGTTGCCGAATTGCAGTCCCAGCATCGTCACGACCGGGATCAAGGCGTTCTTGAGCGCGTGACGATAGACGACACTCCGACCCGAGAGCCCCTTGGCCCGCGCGGTCAGCACGAACTCGCGTCGCATCACCTCCGCGAGATTGGCCCGCACCAGCCGGGCGATGATTGCGGCGTAACCCCAGCCAAGCGCAATCGCCGGCATCAACAACCGGTCGACACCGCCTTGACCAGTCGCCGGGAGCCAGTGGAGTTTGAGCGCGAAGAGATAGATGAGCAGGATGCCGATCAGGTAATTCGGCATCGCGACGCCGAAGAGCGCGACGATCATCGCGCTGCTGTCGAGCCAGGTGCGCTGCCGCAGTGCCGCCAGGATACCCAAGCCGAAACCGAAGACGATCGCGACGGTCATTCCGGCCACGGTGAGTTTGAGCGTATCGGGAAATCCATTCCCGATCTCACGCAGCACGACCACGTTGGTGCGGATCGAGCGACCAAAGTCGCCCCGCACCGCCCGCTCCATGAAGTGGAGATACTGCTCGACCAACGGCTGGTCCAGCCCGAGTTGGTGCCGCAGATCGTCCATCTGCTCCGGCGAGGCACCGGTGCCGCGGAGCATGAGCATCACGGGATCGCCCGGCAGCAAATGGACGAGCATGAAGACGGCGACCGAGACGCCGAACAGAATGGGCACGGTCATCGCGAGGCGACGAAGGATGTACTTACCGATGGCTCACGTCCTTCCACCGTGAAACCGTCTCGTCTGTTCGTGGCGGGATGATACCAGCGTCGCGCGGACGGCCCCGGCCCTCCGATCCTGCGGGCCGGGGCCGTCCTGTCGCTACTTGAGGAACCCGACGTCGTAGAAGTTCGGGTAGCCCTCGGCGTTGGTATGCAGGCTGTCCATATCGACGCTCGCCTTCGCGGCGAGAACCAGCTTCTTGTGAAAGGCGGGCAGGGCGGCGACATCGGTGATGAGCTGGCGAACGACCTTGTCGTAGAGCTCGGCCCGTTTCGCGTCGTCGCCGGTCGCCAGGGCGCCGGCGAGCATCTTGTCCACGTCCGGATTGGCATAGCGGGCGCCGTTGCCGGCACCGATCCGATCGCTCGCGAAGAAGATCGTCAGACCGCCGGCCGGGTCCGCCCACCAGTAAAAGACCCAGTTGGCGTTGCTCTCGCCGGCATCGACAGCAGCGAAGGTCGCTGCCGCCTCGGCGCTCTTGATCTCGACCTCCATCCCGATCTCTTTCATCTGGGACTGGAAGGCGACCGACATCTCGTCCATGCCGAAGTTGGCGACGATGTAGAGCCCGATCTTGAGTGGCTGGCCGTCCTTCTGGCGCGTGCCACTCCCCGTCCATCCTGCGTCTTCGAGCAGTTCCTTGGCGCCCTCGACGTCGTGCTTGAAGAGATTCTTCGTGTCGGCGTTGAACCCGAGCATCGTCGGCTCGAGGAAGTTGTAGGCAGGCTCCAGGGTGCCCTGGAAGAGGAGATCGACGATGGCCGCCTGATCGTAGGCCATCATCATCGCCTTGCGCACATTCAGATCGGCGGTCGGCGCCTTCTGGACGTTGAGCTCCATCGTCCAGGGAACACCGCCGGTCTGACCGGCGAAGGTCTTGTAGTTGCTGTCGGCCGCGAGGTCGGCGAGATCGGTCGGCGCCACCCGGTCGATGATGTCGACCTCGCCCGACTTCAGTGCCGCGACCCGGGTCGCGTCCTCTGGCAAGAGCCGATAGACGAGGCTGTCGAGGATGGCAGGACCGGTGTGGTTGAAGATCGCCGGCGCCCAGTTGTAGTCGGGGTTACGGACGAGGGTGACGTGGTCGTTGTGGACGTACTCCTTGAGCATGAACGGACCCGTGCCGGCGAGGTGGTCCTGGTAGTCCTCGCCGTACTGCTGGACGGCGGTCGGAGACTGCGGTGCCAACCAGCTCGTCGTCAGCATGTTGAGGAAGGTGCCGTTCGGCTGCTTGAAGTTGACCTTGATCGTGGAGTCGTCGATCACCTCCGACGAGTCGTACGGACCGATCGCGACCACCGCGGCGCCGGACTTGATCGCCGGCGACGGGTTATCGATCAGGCGATCGAAGGTGAACTTGACGGCCTGGGCGTTGAAAGGCGTTCCGTCGTGGAACTTGACGTCGTTGCGAAGTTTGAGGGTGTAGGAGGTGAAGTCGGGCGACGCTTCCCAGGAAGTGGCGAGACCGGGGTAATACGTAGGATCGCCGGGTTTCTTCCAGACCAGGCGATCCTGGATGCACTGGTTGATCGAGGCGTCGATCTGCAGACCCGACCCCTGGGGATCGAGCGAGCCGACCGGTTGCCAGAAGCCGTAGGTGAGCGTCCCACCCGGTTCGGCGACTGCCTGGGCACCGCGGCTCGGTCGAGCAACGGCGCCGAGCATCGCGGCACCGGGTATGGCGAGCCCGAGTGCCGAGACGCGGGTGACGAATTCCCTTCGCGACATACCTGCGGTCAACACGGAGCGTTTGGTATCGGTCAACACGGACTCTCACCTCCATTGCATGCCGCCGCCGATGATGCGCGGTCGCGCCTTCGACGACGCTTCTAATATCGGCCGTGCTTGCGAGTTCCGTGTCCGTAGGCTAGTCCTGGCGCGAAAGTCTGTCAACACGATCCCGAAAGAGACTCGAATTCGTTGCCCTCGCATGGTGTCACTCGCCAGACGGACCCGGCAGGCTTCCCGAGGGCAGTTCGCGCACGAGTGGTCCCGGCTCGCCGAGACCGGTAGAAGCCGAGGCGGTTGATGGAACACGTCGGGGAGAAGGGAGGGAGCGATCGGCGGGACGCGGCACCACCTCTTGCGCCGGTGCTGGTTTCCGCTATGATGGGAGAACATCTCCGGGCCGTGGGAGTAGGACGTGTGATGGGCGAGCCGAGCCTTGCGGACATCGCGCGAACCCGTCGCTCCCGCCGTCCACGGGTGAGGTTCGCGCAACGCGATGGCTCACTGAGGCCAGGAACTCGCGTGATCGTAGAGTTCCCGACAGCGCGACGGCTGGAAAAGGCGCCACTCAGCCGTCGCGATAAGGAGATTTGCCAAGAATTGGCGCCGTTGCACCCTGCCTCACGGCAGGGTGGGGATTGAAACACGTGCACGGTGGAAGACTGGCGGGGGATCGCGGGGTTGCACCCTGCCTCACGGCAGGGTGGGGCTTGAAACGTCTCCCGCTCGGAGAGCGCCCGGAACGCCTTGACGTTGCACCCTGCCTCACGGCAGGGTGG
>JAXDKI010000502.1:0-8384 GCA_034667245.1 Thermomicrobiales bacterium
AGGGGCACCTCGTCCGCCGTTACGGCGCGGGTGATAGGGAGACCGACCAGGGAAAGGGCAGGGAAGGACCAATCCGGCATGCACGGACCGGCCGCCCGCTCACCCTCCCGCGAAGGTCCGGGTCGTCAAACCGCGCCCGATCGGCGCGGCACACCGGCAGGTCTTCGGGCTTGCGGGCATTGCGGCCTGGAGAGCCGCGTTCCTACTGGCCGTCGCTTCCCAGTGCGCGTCCGCACCAGTGCGTCTGACGGCGGTCGTTCCCGCTCACCGCTGCGGGGCAGCCCCGGTTTCGCACCAGGTTCCCTCTTGCGTCGTCGGCGGCCAAGGCGGCCGGCGAACCGGTGGATGCGCAATATATAGGATTGACGTGCATTTGTAAATACCAGATGTAGTGCTTGCGCCGCTGTGACTTCATGTCAGGGCGCGCCTGGGGCGCTATGCGCGAAAGCTGCCATGAAGATGCCGCAATGTGCCGCGAAGGCACGCGATCGATTGGCGGAAGCTATGTTCCTGGGACCGGAATCACGACCCGGCGAATGCGCGAGAACGCACGTTGAATCTCCGGATCCTCTTCCTTAGGACCACAAACATCCGTATGCGCTCGATTGTCTGGGACGCCAGGGTCTGGATGGTTTTGGATCGGCGTGTGCTCGACGATCTGTTCGGGGATGGCGCGGACATCGACGACGGCGAGTTCGACGACACCGTTGGCCTCAGGTTCTCTCGCCCGCTGCCGCGACTCCTCAGGCGTCGAGTAACGATTCCCATCGGTCGACATGCCTCCCCTGCCCGTGAGCGGATCACGCGCGTTCTTGAAGAAGGCCGGCGACACGCCGCCATGCCTCTTGCTGAACCACTACCCATGGACCCAACGGTCGAGCAGGTCCTCGTCGGGGATTGCCTCGGACAGCCACCGTTCACTCACTCCGCCAACCACTCCGTCAGCCAACGATTCGGAGCCGATGTATCGAGTGTTCCCTTAACCTTTCGCCGTCCCGCCCCGTCATCACCATAGAAGAGAGCATCCTTGGTCAACTCTGCAGGGACGGTCACGAGCAACTCGCGAGTGGCAGTCCGCCAGTCGATGCCCAATCCGCCTCCCGTAGCAGGCATGATCTCGATGTCGTCCGTCACAATGCCGTTCCGCTCGAGCAGTTGGGTTGCCCCGCGCGCAACGAAGTCCGCAGCCCGTCGCCAGGTCTGCTCGGAGAAGCCGGCGGCACCCTCACCGTCCCAATCGCTCCCCAGTTCGAGCAGTGAACGCGATGCTTCGAGAGCCTGTGCGACAGCTCCGAGGACAGCCGGCACGCGCACGCCATGCACCTCGATGGATGGAGTTGAGTCGAACCCCGATGACTGGGGACGAGCGACCACGTTCGGCTTCTTCTACTTAGACTGGAAATCGCTTCTCGCCTGTTCACACCTACCTACTTATCAGTGTACTCCCTCGCTCTCGCCCACGAATCGCCCCCTGTCACATACACCCCAGGTCCAGCGATTGACCGCACATTGCCTGCTCTTTACGCCACACCGCTGACGCTTCGGCGCGGTAGACTGCCACCACTCGCAATTGAGCTCGCCAGGAAAGGATCGCCCGCGTGCCCCGCCCACTGACTCCGGAAACGATCGTCTACGACCTCGCCGCCGCCGGCGATCCCCAAGTCTCGCCCGACGGGACGAGGATCGCCTACGTCCTCGGCAAGGCCGAGCGCGGCAAGAAGCTGGCGGGGAGCCAGCTCTGGCTCTGCGACGTTGATGGGGACAACGCGCGGCGCCTGACCTGGGAAGGCGAGCGAAACGGGTCCCCTCGCTGGTCGCCCGACGGACGACGACTTGCGTTCGTCTCCGATCGCGTGGAGAAACCGGCTAAGCAGGGCATTTTCGTGCTCGACTTCGAGGGGGGCGAGCCACGCAAAGTGACGAAGCACAACGTCGCAATCGGCGAGTTGGCCTGGTCGCCGGACGGGACACGGATCGCCTACATCGCCCTGGTCGATCCGGAGAACGTCGAGGGGGCCCAAGCCGGCGCGGAGGATGCGCCGCGCGTCCGCGTCGTCCGCCGGATCGACTACAAGCAGGACAACCGCGGGTACCTCAACGACGTCCGCCAGCAGGTGTGGGTCGTCGACGTCGCGAGCGGCGATCGGCGTCGGCTGACCCATGAGGCGGTCGATCACAACTTCCCGCAGTGGTCGCCGGACGGGCGGACCATCGCCGTCAAGATCCCGAATCGCAACGGTATGGCCTCGCAGCTCGGGCTGATTGACGTCGAGCGTGGTGAGACGACCCTCGTCGGCGAGCGGGATGGTACCATTGGCTGCTGGGGGTGGTCACCGAACGGCGACCGCATCCTGGTCGCCGGCGACACCGCCCAGACCTGGCAGTTGGACCTCTTCGTCTACGACGTCGCCACCGGCGATCTCCGTCCCCTCACCGACGATCTCCCGGTGCAGCCGGACGCCGGGTTCCCGACCGTAACCCCTCCCTCGCAACCGGTCTGGCTCGACGACCGGCGCGCCCTCTTCCACGCCCTGCGCGGCGGCGCCAGCGGTCTCTACGTCGTCGATACCGAAACGGGCGCGGTCGAGAAACTCCACGATTGGCAGGCGATGCACGGTGGTCTGAGCGTCGATGCGGCGCGGACGGTCGCGGTGCAAGCGCAATCCAGTCTTGACAATGCCGGCGAGGTCGTCGTCTTCGACCTGAAGGGGCGCACCGCAAAGGTTGTCACCCACGTCAACGACGCCCTCTTCGCCGATACGCCTCCGGCGACTTGGGAACGGTTCGACATCCAGCGCGGCGAGTTCACGATCGAGGCCTGGCTGCTCAAACCGGCCGGCTTCGACCCGTCGCAGAGATACCCGGTGGTCCTCGACATTCACGGTGGGCCGAACTCCTGGTACGGCTACAGCTTCAACGCGATCCAGCAGTCGCTCGCGGCGGCCGGGTTCCTCGTCGTCTACGCCAACCCACGCGGCTCCGGTTCCTACGGCCGCACCTTCACGCAGCAGGTGATCGGCGATTGGGGCGGCGAGGATTTCGAGGACCTGATGGCCGTGCTCGACGAGGTCGTGAAACGGCCGTACGCCGACCCGGACCGGACCGGTATTTACGGCTACTCCTACGGCGGCTTCATGAGCTCCTGGGCGATCGGCCACACCGACCGCTTCCGCGCCGCCGTGATCGGCGCCCCGGTCGTCGACCTGACCTCGTTCTACGGCACCGCCGACATCGGCCACTACTTCGGCCCGCTCCAGATCGGTGGTCGCCCCTGGGACTGCCGCGAGGAATACGCCTTCCGCTCCCCGCTTACCTATCTGCACGACGTCAAAACCCCGACCCTGATCATCCACGGCGAAGGCGACGACCGCGTCCCCGTCAGCCAGGGCGAGCAACTCTTCGCCACCCTCCACGAAATCGGCTGCGAGGTCGAGTTCGTCCGCTACCCCGATGGCTCCCACGCCATGCTCCGGACCGGCTACCCCGCCCATCGGCTCGACGTCCTGGAGCGGCTGACCGGCTGGTTCAAGCATCATTTGGGAGCCGATAGCCGGTAGCCGGTCGCCGGTAGGCTCTCGCCGAGCGAGAACGTGCCCCCTTTCCGGCTCAGGAGGGACCGGAGCGATCGGAACGGTCGATCGCTCCGGTTCGGCTAGGTGCCGGCTGCGCGTCGGGACGCGAACCAACGGGCGGGATGCTCGTTTCCGCTCCAAACGAGTGGCGACCGTGGGCCAATGAAGGGGAATCGCCGCGACCCGTGACCGACGGCGAGTCGCGGCGTCACTATCTCCATGTCTCCCGCCGCGTCCATCGGGCGCGCGATCGTTACCCCTGAGGTCGTCCCGGGTCCTGCCCGAACGGGCCGAACGGGCCTTCTTGTTGCGTCCTGTCGCGGCCTGTGCTTAGATACGCCCCTCTCGGTGCGAGTACACCGCTGGATATTGGGGAGTCGTGGCGATCATGCCCCGGCCCCGCGCGAGGGACGCGCACGCGATGGTTGGGTCCGCAATGCAGCGGTCTCTCGACGCAGCGACGCCGGCACTGGGCGAGGACCGCCCTGTCCTTGAGATGGAGCGGATCTCGAAGCGGTTTGGGGCGACCCAGGCGCTTGAGGACGTCTCCCTGGCGCTGCGTCGCGGCGAGATCCACGCGCTGCTGGGTGAGAACGGGGCCGGCAAGTCGACCCTGATCAAGATCATGACCGGTATCCAGCAGCAGGATAGCGGCGAGATCCGCATCGACGGGCAGCCGGTTCGAGTCAGCTCCTCCCAGGACGCGCAGCGCCTTGGCGTGGCCGCGATCTACCAGGAACCGATGATCTTCCCCGATCTGTCGGTAGCGGAGAACATCTTCATCGGGCATCGCAACCGGGGGAAGATCGTCGACCGGCGGCGAATGGAGCGCGAGGCGGCGGAGGTGCTGGCGCGGCTCGACGTGCGGCTCGACGTGGGGGAACCGGCGCGCGGTCTGACCCTGGCGGAGCAGCAGACGGTCGAGATCGCGAAGGCGATCTCGCTCGACGTCCGCGTCCTGATCATGGACGAGCCGACGGCGTCGCTTTCGGCGCACGAGGTGCGGCGACTCTTCCGGATCGTGACGAGCCTCCGGAAGCGGGGTGTCGCGATCCTCTTCATCTCCCACCGGATGGAGGAGGTGTTCGAGATCGCCGACCGAGTGACCATTCTGCGCGACGGCCGCTGGATCTCGACGACTCCCCGCGCCGAACTGACGCCCGCCGCGGCGATCCGGGGGATGGTCGGGAGGAAGGTCGTGGAGATCTTCCGGCGGGCACGGCGGGAGCCGGGCGCGGTCCGGCTGGCCGTCCAGGGGCTGAGCCGGCAGGGGGTCTTTCAGGACATCTCCTTCGAGCTGCACGCCGGTGAGGTGCTTGGGTTCGCCGGTCTGGTCGGGGCGCACCGGACCGACGTCGGGCTGGCGCTGTTCGGGATCGCACCCGCGGACGGCGGCGCGATCGCACTCGACGGAACCCCGGTCACGGTTACCAACCCGCATCAGGCGATGGGGCTTGGCATTGCCTACAGCACCGAGGATCGGCGGCAGCTCGGGCTGGTGATGCCGCTCTCGATCGCCTCGAACATCTCGCTGCCCTCGCTGCGGCGGTATCTGTCGCGTGCCGGGTTGGTGCGGCGGGCGGAGGAGCGGGCGGCCGCCGAGGCGTTTCGGAAGCGGCTGAACATCCGTGCGCCATCGGTCGATACGCCGACGGCGTCGCTGTCGGGCGGTAACCAGCAGAAGGTCGTGATCAGCAAGTGGCTGGAGACGAAGCCGAAGGTGCTGATCCTCGACGAGCCGACGCGGGGGATCGACGTCGGGGCGAAGGTGGAGGTTCACCAACTGGTCGACGATCTGGCGGCGACGGGGATGGCGATCATCCTGATCAGCTCCGATCTGCCGGAGGTGCTGGCGATGAGCGATCGCATCCTCGTGATGCGCGAGGGGCGCCAGATGGCGATCTTCGACCACCGGGAGGCGACGCAGGAGCGGGTGCTTTCGGCGGCGATGGGTCAGGCGGGCGACCTCTTCCCCGAGGGCGACGGGATCGACCGGGCGGCGGCGGCCGAGGCGATCGCGGTGATCGACCGGTTGGTGGCGGGCGACGTGCCGGTGGAAGGGGTGCGATCGTGAGTGACGCGCTTCTCCGGCGGATCCGGCCCGAGCAGTTCCGCGAGGTGATCCTGCTGATCGTGACGGTCGGACTGCTGGCCTTCTTCGCGACGCAGATCCCCGATTACTTCAACCCGCGCAGCGTGAACCGGCTGACGACCGGTCTGGCGATCCCGCTGGTGGTCGCGGTCGGGCAGGTGCTGGTCGTCCTGACCCGGAACATCGACCTCTCGGTCTCTTCGATCGTCGGGTTGTCGGCCTACGTCGTCGGCACCTTACTGACCCGACACAACGACATGCCGCCGCTGGTCGCGGTGGCCCTGGCGATGGTGATCGGGCTCGCGTTGGGGGCGATCAACGGTCTGATCGTGGCCTACGGTGGGGTACCGGCCGTGATCACGACGCTTGGCACGCTGGCGCTCTTTCGGGTGGTGCTGGTCGAGTTCTCGGGGGCGAAGACGGTGACGACGGCCGATCTGCCCGACTGGTTGAACGACGTGCCGAGTAGGAATCTCCTATCGATCGCCAACTACGACCTGCGACTGATGGTCGGGATCGGGTTGGTGGTGGTCGTCCTGGGTCAGCTGACGCTGCGGTATCTGTCGTTTGGGCGGCGACTTTTCGCGATCGGGTCGAACCCGGACGCGGCGCGGATCGCGGGGTTGCCGGCGAAGCGGGACATCTTTACGGCGTTCGCGATTTCCGGCGCGCTGTCGGGACTGGCCGGGTTCATGTTCCTGGTGCGGTTCGGGAACATCACCGTGACCGCGGCACAGGGACTGGAGTTGCAGGTGGTGGCCGCGGTGGTGGTGGGCGGCGTCAACATCTTCGGCGGGTCGGGTTCGATGATCGGGGCGTTCCTCGGCGTGATGCTGATCGAGATCCTCCAGCAGAGTCTACTGCGGTGGGCGGGGGTGAGCGAGTTCGTCAAGGACGCCATCCTCGGACTCCTGATCCTGGTCGCCGTCACGGCCGACGCGATCATCCTGGGGCGGCTGCGGGAGATGTGGGTGCGGACCCGGCGGCGGGATCAGGCGCGGGCGCAGCGGACGGCTGCCGCGGGAGAGGGAGCGGTCCATGGCGTCTGACCTGATGCGCCGGCTGCGGAGCTGGGAGGGGCTGCTCCTCGTCTGCCTGCTGGTGGTGCTGGCGTTCAACATCGCGCGGGTCTCGAATTTCTTGACCATCAACAACCAGGTGAATCTCTTCCAGCTAGGGATCGAGAAGGCGATCGTGACACTGGCGATGGCCTTCGTGATCGTTAGCGGGGAGATCGACCTCTCGGTCGCCTCGATGATGGGGCTCTCGGCGGCCATCACCGCGAACCTGTTCGAGCGGGGGGTGTCGCTGCCGCTCGCGGTGGTGGTGGCACTGGGTGTCGGGGCCCTCTTCGGGCTGCTGAACGGGTACTTCGTGGCGGTGCTCGGGTTGAGCTCGCTGGCGGTGACGCTGGCCGGGTATGTCGGGTTCCGCGGGCTGGCGCGGTTGCTGGTCGAGGACCGGTCGGTCGGCGGGTTTCCGGGATGGTTCACCGACCTCGGGCAGCAGGGGCTGCTGGGGCCGGTAACGCTGTCGATCCTGATCTTCGCGGTGCTGGCGGTGCTTGGCACCGTGGTGCTGCACTTCAGCGGGTTGGGACGGCTGACGTACGTGATTGGGAACAGCGCCCAGGTGGCCCGGTTCTCCGGGGTCTCGGTGGCGCGGACGAAGATGACGATCTTTACGATCAGCGGACTCGTCTCGGCGCTGGCCGGGGTGCTGATGGCGGCACGGCTCGGGGCGGTGCGGGCGAGTACGGCGGAAGGGGCGGAGCTCGACATCATCACGGTGGTGCTGCTCGGCGGGGTGAGCATCTTCGGCGGGGTCGGCTCGATGGTCGGGGTGCTGCTCTCGACCTATTTGGTGCTCAACCTGCGGAACGGACTGGTCATCGCCGGGATCACCGGCAACACCCAAACGGGGATCATCGGCCTGCTGCTGATCCTGTCCGTGCTCCTGCCGAACGTGGCCGGGCGCGTACGGGAGCGCCTGCGGCGGGGGCGGGCCGACCCGGGCGTGCGCGCTCCACCGGTCGGTCCGGCGGAGGCCGCAGGCTCACACGCCGCGCCCGGATAGCCGTCACCCGGAGCGCGTCCGCAGGAGGACGATGAGGACGGTTGGCCATTCTTCGACGAGGAAGAGGAGGACAACGTGAAGAACCGTCTCAGGTTGATCGGCGTCGTCTGCGCCGGGTTGCTGATGGTGAGCATGGGGGCGGCCGTGCAGGCGCAGACCCCACCGGCCGGTTCCCCGGTCGCGGCGGCGACAGGGCAGGCCGCCAAGATGATGCTGCTGCCGAAGTTCCTCGGGATTTTGCCGTTCGATCAGGCGCACCAGGGGGCCGAGGAGGCCGCCGCGGAGCTGGGTAACCCGACGAAGCTCGACTTTGTCGGCCCGACCGCCGAGAACAGCGTGGCCGGACAGATCGAGTTCGTGACGAACGCGCCGACCGGCGGCTACCAGGTGGTGATGCTCTCCAACAACTCCGGCGACCAGATCGTGCCGGCGGTGCAGGCGGCAAATCAGGCCGGGACGAAGGTCGTGACGTGGGACTCGCCGATTCCGAATGGGGAGGGCGAGAGCTTCTTCGTGGCGCAGGTCGACTTCACCGAGACCGGTCAGGTGATGGCCGACATGGCGCTCTCGATCCTCGGCGAAGGCGGCGGCCAGTTCGCGATCCTCTCGGCATCACCCGACGCGGCGAACCAGAACGCCTGGAT
>JAXDKI010000503.1:0-3435 GCA_034667245.1 Thermomicrobiales bacterium
TGGTACGCCAGCGCCCCGAGCACGGCCCCGACCGCCGGCCCGACGACGTAGAGCCACTGCGACTGCCACGTCCACGAAACGAGCGCCGGCGCCAGCGATCGAGCCGGATTCATCGACGCCCCGGAGATCGGCCCGGCGAACATCGCCTCCAACCCAATTGTCCCGCCGATGGCGATGGCGGCGGCCTGGCCGACGGCGCGCACGTCGGTCGCGACCGAGATGATCACGAACATCAGGAAGAAGGTCAGCGTGGTCTCCAGGATGAAAGATTGCCTGTCCGACCCACGCGGCAGGGTCGCGCCGAGGTTGGCGACGTCCCCAAAGAGACCCCGCAAAAGCAGGCTTGCCGCGGTACCGCCGACGAGTTGCGCCGCCCAATAGCCCACGGCGAGACGCCAGGGAAGATGACGCGTAATCGCGAAGGCGAGGGTGACGGCGGGGTTGAAGTGCGCGCCGGAGATGTGCCCCGTGGCGTAGATCATCGTCATGATCACCAGACCGAAGCTGATCGCGACCCCGACGTGCCCGATCGCCCCGGTCTCGGCGTCGATCACGATCGCGCCCGGCCCGGCGAAGACGAGCGCGAAGGTGCCGATCGCCTCGGCGACGAGCTTGCGCAGCACCGGCTAGATCTTCCACGCTCGGACGGGAGTCCTAACCAATCGCCCCCCGATCACTTCGAACGGCGCCGCGACGCGTGTCACGTCCATCCGGCCTCCTCCTCATCGCATCGACGCCTATCTATCTCTCGGCGCAACAAAAAAGAGCTTAGCCGGTTGCCGCCAGCGGTTGCGGCGCGAACTCGGCCAACGCGCCCCGCAGGACCGCCAGCCCGCGCGGATCGACGGCGTAGTGGGCCCAGACGCCGCGCCGGGAGACGGCGATCAGACCCGCTTCCCGCAGCACCTTGAGGTGGTGCGAGATCGTCGGCTGCGTCAACGCGAAGCGGGCGACGACGTCGCAGGCGCAGATTGGCGCCTCCTGGACGGCGATCAGACGGAAGATCTCGAGCCGCGTCGGATCGGCGAGCGCCTTGAACCCGGCGACCAGTCGCTCCTGTCGATCGACGGGGAGCGGCAGCGGGATGACCGGACTCGTAGCACAGTCGGCGGGTCGCTGTTTCGTGCTCATGCCGGAAGTCTGGATGAGAGATAGACAATTGTCAATACGATGAAGACGAGGATCCTGCCGTGAGCATGCTGGCACGTCTGCTGCACCGCCCTCGTCGATCGATGGGGATGACCCCCAGGAGGATCCAGGACCATGAGCGCGACGACAGCGTGGCGGCCGACATCGGACGAAGACTACGATCGTCTGAAGGGACGGTTGGTGGTGGACGTGAACGGATTGCCGGTCGGGACCCTCCACGCCGTGTTTCACCCGCCGACACCGCAGACCGAGGAACGCCGCACGCATATCTTTCTGATCGAACGGGACCCCGGAGTAACCATCTTCGAGCACGACGCGCTCTACGTCAGCGAGGACCACGTTCAAGCTATCGAGGACGATCTGGTACGACTTGATGTCCCACGGGATAGCCTGAAAGGCGACCTCATTCGGCCCCCGGCAAACATCGGGAGTTTCCGGCGCAGATGACGAAGCGGGCGCGAGGCGCTCCCCTGTCGGCGCGTCGACGAGCGTGGCTGATCTGATGAGTCGCGACCACGCGTCACTCGGAATGTCATCTTGCCCTCGACTGGGCCGGTGGCTCGCCAAGGAGATGGTGATGTCGCACAAGCCAGAGCTCCTCGCCGCCATCACGGAGAATCGAGAGGAACTCGAAGCGGTGGTGGCCGCGTACGGCGTCCAACTCGATGCCGAACTGGACGGCGATTGGACCGTCCGCGACGCCGTCGCACACGTCGCCGTGTGGGAGCGTGTGGCGGTCAGGAAAATCAACGGCACACCGCTGCCCGTCGGCGAGGAGCTTGCCGCGCGCAGGCCGTGGGATTTAGATGCCTTCAACGAAGGGATGCGCGACCTGCTACGGAGTTGGTCAGACGAGCTGGCCGAGTTCGGCGCGGCTCACCACGCCCTGCATCTGGTCGTCGAGGGAGCCTCTGAGGAAGACTGCGTGCCGAAGGGGAAGGTTTGGCAGGTGATCGACGAGGATAGTGCCGGGCACTATCACTTCCACTTCCCGGTGCGCGACGTCATGTCGGAGCGGTGGCCGTCGGAAACGGCATAACGGCCGCGCCGAGACGCCATGACTGATCCGCGCGGCCATGGCGGCGACCCGGACCTCGTCCGTTGGCTGCTCCGGACTACACCGTCGGGCGTTCGATTCCAGCACCGCCGGCCTGCTGAATCTTCGCGCTTTAGCCCTCCTTCATTCGCCTTCTACCGCACCGCCCGCTCCAGCAGCCCGCGCTGCCGAACCAGCCACGCCGCCGACCGGGCGCGCCAGGCCACGCCCCAAACCAGCCATTCCGCTCCGATCGAATCAGGCGAAATCGCGGCCTCGCGCACGTCGCTGGCGCAGCTGAGGATGGCGACGTCGATCAGTCGCTGCACGAGGTCGACCCGGTCCCTGGCCGGCAGGCGATAGCCGTCGGCGAACAACCGGAGTTGCCGTGCCCGCACCTCAGCCGGCGGCAAACCCTGCTGCTCGGCAATCTCGTCGTCGTGGAGTTGGGCGTTCAGCCAGGCCGTGTATGCCACTTCGCTGAGACGATCGACCGGACCGGCCAGCTCCCAGTCGATCAGCGCGACCGGCCGACCGTCGCGCACGACGACATTCCATGGTGTGACGTCCCCGTGGCTGACGATCGAATCTGGCCCGGACGACCGAAGAAAGGACTCTTGCCAGACGGCGTCCGGCGGCGATTGGAAGGAAATCGTGGCTTCGAGTAACCGACGAAGCAGTTGACCGAGGTCGTGAATACCCTCGTCGCTCCAGATCCGTTGAGGCTGCACATCACCTGGGACGAATTCCAGCGTCTCCCGTCCGCTCGCGTCCAAGCCTGTTCCCACGACGCGTGGTGCGCCGTCGAATCCGACCGCCTCGAGATGTCGCAAAAGGGCATGAACGGCCGGCGTCCAGTGAGCCGACGGTCGCACCATGACCTTGCCGGTCCGTCGGACCTGCTTTCGCTCGGAGAGGATGTCCAACGCATCACCTTCCGCTTCCCGGCACCGTCACGCCGGCAGCCACTGACAGACGAGTTGGCAAAGAGACGAGGTGTTCTCCACGGATCTCGCCAGCGGACTTTGCCGGTCTGGGCGGGCGGCGAGACCCAAGGTCCGCCGCCCGCCCAGATTGGACCGATTACGCCAGGAACGACGACGCATGAGCGCCCAAATTCCGGCTCGATGGAGTCCAGACGTCATCCGAAATGCCCGCGTCTTGAGCATGCCCCGACGGCATTCGGTCTGACCCGAATCGATATCCCGGCCTCGTATGCGGCTCGCCGGAGTTCTCAGGCAGTCGGCGTG
>JAXDKI010000504.1:0-6519 GCA_034667245.1 Thermomicrobiales bacterium
GTCAGCCACCCGCGCAGCAGCCCCGTCCCTCCCGTTAGGATCAACCACCAGAGCGCCGAGCCCGCGAACACTCCGACCACGAGCGCCACCGCCGAAGCTCTTTTCCGATCCTCGCTGGCAACGCCGAACCCCGCGAAGATCGCCGCGAACGATAAAATCGTCGTCGGGTTGGTGAGCGTCAGACCAAGCGTGGAGCCATACGCCACGAGACTGTCGGGAGCACGCTTCGTGTCGTCAACGCGATCGGCCGCGGCCGGTCGCGACCGCATGGTTTTGATTCCGAGATAGAGCAGGAACAAACCACCAAAGATGCGAATCCGGTCTGCCTGGTCGACGAGTGCATCCGCTAACGAAGTCAGGCCGAACGCCGCCACGGCGCCATAGCAGGCATCGGCGGTGGCAACGCCAAGCCCAGACACGAGTCCAGCCCAACGTCCGTGTGCGAGGGTGCGTCTCATGCAGAGAATGGCCATCGGACCGACCGGAGCGGCGACGGACAAACCGATCAGCACGCCCCGGGGCAACAGATTCCAGTCCAATGCGCTGCGCTCCCATTTCGCGGTCGCCGGCAACTCGGACAGGTCGGGCACCGTCAAACCCAGGAGAATCGACTCACATTATCGCGGTGCGGTCGACTCTCCGACCACAGCCGGCCTGACGTCCGTGTAGAGGCCCATCATCCAGCGTTGCACGTCGAACGGCTCCTGACCGTCGGCCGGGCGAGCCGGAACGTAGCTGCCGTCTGGCCGAAGCTCCCGCGCGTTGACCGTGTCGCGAAGGTAGGCTGGGAGGATGAGGTCGCGAACGTGGGCTTTCAGCGTCGGGTCTTCGATCGGGAAGACCGCTTCAACGCGGCGGTCCAGATTGCGCTCCATCAAGTCCGCGCTTCCGAGATAGAGGAGGTCCTCTCCCCCGTGACGAAAGTAGTAGATGCGGCTGTGTTCGAGGAACCGGCCGACGATGCTGCGGACGCGAATCGTCTCGCTCCAACCCGGCACGCCGGGTCGGAGACAGCAAACGCCACGGATGATCAGATCGATCCGTACTCCGGCCTGGGAAGCGGCGTAGAGGGCGCGAATCAACTCCCGATCGACCAGCGCATTCATCTTGAACACGAGGTAACCGTCGCCGGTTCGCCGGTGCGCCTCGATCTCGCGCGCGATCGCCTCCAGGAAGCGCTCGCGCAAGTGCGCCGGGGCGACCCAGAGTTTTCGGTATTGGTCCTGCTGTGAATAGCCCGTCAGGACGTTGAACAGCTCGGAGACGTCACTCGCGAGGTCCTCCCGCGCCGTCAGTAGCCCGATATCCTCGTACGTGCGGGCCGTCGAGGCGTTGTAGTTGCCGGTCGCGAGGTGGACGTATCGACGCAATCCTTCCGGCTCCCGTCGAACCACCAACGTCGCCTTGCAGTGGGTCTTCAGGCCGGCCACGCCATAGGCGACGTGCACCCCATGCTGCTCGAGCTGCTGCGCCCAGGTGATGTTGTTTTCCTCGTCGAAGCGCGCCTTCAGCTCGACGAGGACGGCGACCTGCGTATCGTCGTCGCGCGCCTCGATCAGCGCCGGGATCAGCGGAGAGTCGCGCCCGAGCCGGTAGAGCGTCTGCTTGATGGCGACGACGTTGGGATCAGTCGCCGCCGCTCGCAGGAAGTCGGTGACGACGCCAAATGACTGGTACGGATGGTGAACGAGGACGTCGCGCTCCCTGAGTAATCCGAAGACGTCGGCGATGCCCCAAGTCGTCGCCTCGGCTAATAGCGGCGGGACGCCCAGGGAAGGTCCGATTCCGGCCGGGACGAACGCCGGATCCTTCAGGTCGGGCCGATCGATGCGGGTCAGCTCCATGAGGTCTTCGGGAGCGAGCGGACCGTCGACAAGATACAGGTCGCGTTCGGAAGCGTGGAGCTGCTCGACCAACCAGCCGCGTACCTCTTCCGGCATGCCGCGGTCGACCGTCAGTTTGACGACCGAACCGAAGGTCCGCTCCGAGAGCAGCTCCCTCATCGCCACCAGGAGATCGGATGATTCGTCCTGGTCGTCGTCGTCTACCTCGATGTCCGAGTCGCGGGTGACGTGGAAGGGATACGCGGCGGCGATCTCATTGCCCGCAAAGAGACGTCCAAGGTGGGCAATGGTCAGGTCTTCCAACCAAATGAACCTGATGGAATGGCCCGAGGAATCCCCGCCGTCGCTGCCCGCCCCGCGAAGGCGGACGAGTCGCGGCAGCACCGCCGGCACCTTGACCCGAGCAAACCGCTGCCCGGCCGCTTCCGAGCGCAGCACGACGATCAAGTTCAGACTCTGGTTCGAGACGTGGGGGAAGCGACGCGCGCGGTCGATCGCCTGTGGAGTTAAAACCGGGAAGATGTCGCGATCGAAGTATTCGGCGAGGGCGGATTGCTCCGTCGCCGTCAACTGGTCGTAGCGAACGAGCTCGACCCCGGCGGCGGCAAGTTCCGGGAGAAGTTGATGGCGGAGCAGCGCCGACTGCTCATCGAGCAGGTCTTGCGTCGCCGCCCGCACCGCCGCGAACTGGGCAGACGGAGTGCGGCCATCTGGACCCGGGTCGCCGATACCAGCGGCGAGTTTGCGCTTCAGGCCGGCGACGCGGATCATAAAGAATTCGTCGAGATTGGAGGCGAAGATGGCGGCGAACTTGACGCGCTCAAGGAGGGGCGCCGTGGGATCGGCGGCCTCCTCGAGCACCCGTCGGTTGAACGCGAGCCAGCTCAATTCCCGATTGATATACAACTCGGGAAGGAGGGGCGGGAGCGAGAGAGGCGGAGCGCCTTCGGTCGGCGTGACCGGTTGCAGACGTGCCGGCCCGGCGCGACCGTCTTGAGTAGCGGGCACGACCTGCGCTGCTGCTGCCGACCTGTGGCCCTTTCGTTTGTTCGTCATGTGCCGCCCCGTCGAAACGCGACGGTGTCGCGAGGCGGCGGCCGTCTAGGCGTCGCCGGCCGCCGCCACAGTCACCGCCGGTCTCGTTTCGAGCAGATCCCGCACCCGGCGCAGAGCCAGGACGGGAAGGAACGTCGTCACGGTGGTCGAATCGCGATAGAGCTCATCGACCGCTTGGTGCGCAAACCGCTCCAGCATCGCCTCGTCGGCCAGGTCGCTGAATGCACGCTTCGCGTCCGCGAAGACGCGCGCCGTCATCGCGGCCGGCGTACGCACCGATTCGCTTTGACCAAGAAGGCTGTCCATCCGCATTCTCCGCCCGGTCGTCACTTGATGTCTGCGGGGACGGACTAGCCGGGCCATTTTACAGGCAATCCAACCGCACCGTTGGCACGGCGCGCGGGCGGCGATCGGTCCTGCTGGGAGGGACCACCCGCCGCATCGGCACCGTCAGATAATGGTGCATCGAATGGGGTCACAATAAGGGCCCAGACTGTTAAATCTCTGTAAAGTGACACGGCGGAAGAGGACCTTTCAGTTGTCCGTGCCGCAGCCGTTCCATCTGGCGATCCAGGTGCGAAGGTGTCACACTCAACAGGCCAGCGCCCGAGTCGGGACTGATTCGTGTTCGACAGACACTCGTGGGGTTGCCGTCGTGCTCGATGTGATCAGCGCTCGCCGGAAAGTGGCGTCAGGCTCGGCCCAGGACCCGAGGTTTCGGAGCGACATCGAACCACTGAGACCGCTGTTGCCACTCATCGGTCTCCTCGTCATCGCCGTCGCGGTCATGACGGACCTGGCGGCGGGTAAGAGCATCCTCTCGGTCGACGTTACGTTTGGCCAGTGGTTGCAGAGCCGGGAGATACCGTTTGGGTCTGTGATCGCGGCATTCGGGAACGCTGCCGGTTCATCGGCTGTCGGTATCCCGCTCGCCTTGGGGGCCGTCGGCGTCTCAGCACTAGCCCGGCGCTGGGCGGATGCGCTCTTCCTGTTCGGCCTGCTGCTCGCCCGCGGGTTGAACACGCCTCTCAAGGAGTGGGCGTCGAGCCCACGTCCACCCGAAACACTCATCCAGGTAACCGAGGCGGCTCGCGGGCTCGGGTTTCCAAGCGGGCACTCGATGGGCGTCGTCCTCCTTGCGGGTGGTCTTGCTTACGTCGCCTGTGCAGCATTGCCTTCAGGTCGAGTCCGAGTTTTGCCGTGCGTCGCGGCCGTCCTCGTCATTCTCTCCACCGGCTACGGCCGGATCGAGACCGGTGCCCACTGGCCGAGCGATGTTCTTGGTGGGTTTCTTTGGGGGACTTTGCTGCTGCTGGTTGCCATTGTCGTCCGCCGGCTGATCACTGCGCATTACGCCGAGCGGACCAACAGGGGACAGGCTCCCCGATAACGCCGCCGGCGCGTCCAATTCACCATCAGACCTGGTGCTCATCCTGGCTCGACTCCGGAATCGATCCCCCAACCCGCGACTACTCTTGATAGAGAAGTGCACGTCGTGAATGAGAGCGACAGTCGTAGGCAATGGCGCGCCAGAACTTGGGTCGGTGCGCGGAGGGGAGATCGATTCGATGGTGGCGAAAACGACCGAGACGGCAACCGCCCCATGGTATGAAGGGGAACGAGTCCACGAGGCAATCCGGGACAACGTCTGGTTGCACTTCACTCAGATGGCGGAGTATCGGGACCTCGAGCGGCGACCGCTCGTGCTCGTGCGCGGGGACGGTTCGACCGTTTGGGACGACCAGGGGAACGCCTACCTCGATCTCTTAGCCGGTATCTACTCAGTCAATGCCGGGTATGGGCGGAAGCGGATCGTCCAGGCGATGACGGCCCAGGCGGAGTTCCTGCCCTTCGTCAATCCGTTCGGGTACACGAGTGTCCCGGCGGCCGTCCTGGCAGACCGGCTCGCGGAGTTGGCGCCGCTCGGCGGAAATGCGCGGGTCTTCTTCACCTCGGGCGGTTCCGAGTCGGTTGAGAGTGCGCTCAAACTGGCGAAGCAGTACCAAACGTTGCGCGGGTTTCCGCATCGTTGGAAGACGCTCTCGCGACGTGGGGCATACCATGGGACGACGATGGGGGCGCTCTCGGTCAACGGCCTGAGCGGGGCGCGGGCACCGTTCGGACCGCTTGTACCCGGCGCACGGCACGTGCCGATGTCGCACAGATATCGCTGTCCCTATTGCAAGGACGCGGCGGCGTGCAACCTGATGTGCTTCGAGGAGATCGAGCGGACGGTTGCCTTCGAAGGGCCGGAGCAGATCGCGGCGATCATCACCGAACCGGTCCAGAACGCCGGGGGTTGCATCCCGCCGGGCTCGATGGAGTACTTCAAGAAGATTCGCGAGCTCTGCGACCGGACCGGCATCCTGATGATCATGGACGAAGTGATCTGCGGCTTCGGTCGGCTTGGCGAGCTCTTCGGTTCGACGTACTTCGGGGTCGAGCCGGACATCATCACCGCCGCCAAAGGGATCACCTCGTCGTACGCTCCCCTCGGGGCGGTGCTGGTCCGCAAATCGGTGGCGGACGTCTTCAACGAGGGGCCCGGCTTTCTCCACGGGCTGACGTTCGGCGGCCACCCCGTCGCCTGCGCGGCGGCCCTGGCAAATCTCGATATCATGCTTGAGGAAGACCTACCGGGTCGAGCCAAGGCGACCGGTTCCTATCTGCGCAACGAGCTCGAATCGGCGTTCGCGAACCATCCGAACGTGGGCGACATCCGGGGTGCCGGGCTCTTCCTCGGCGTCGAGCTGGTGGCCGACCGGTCCACGAAGGAGACGTTGCCGGGTGGCTCACAGCATCTCCATTGGTTGACGGACCAAATGCGCGCGAGCGGTCTGATCCTCCGCAACGACGACCGGGGCGACCCCACGACGCAACTCTGCCCACCATTGATCATCACCCGAGAGGAATGCGACCGGGTAGTCGCGATCCTGGCGCAATGCTTCGACGAATTGGGGCGGCGGCTCGGGAGCGTCGGGTCTGTGCACGTGGCGACATCGGCGGTGAATGGAGTCGGGCGGACAGGCTAGAACCGCGATTGGGAGTTACCCCTGGTCCCGTCAGTGGGATGTCGTGCTGACAGCCCTCACGGACTGGCAGGGGAGCTTCACTGTGAAGGTGCAGTATCCGAATCGGACTCCGACAAGAGTGGCAGACGGATGGTGAACGTCGCGCCCTCGCCGGGCACCGACTGCACGGCAATCGTGCCACCGTGCTCGCGCAGGATTTCCCGCGCAATGTAGAGCCCGAGACCGACGCCGCGGGTGCTCTGCCGCTCAGCAGTTGGAGCCTGTGCGAATCGCTCAAAGATGTCGTCGAGCGCGTCGGCCCCGATCCCCGGTCCCCTATCCCGCACCGCAAGCTCGGCCTTCCCATCGTGCCGGCCCACCGACACCTCAATTCGGTCGGTGCCAGGCGCGTAGTTGATGGCGTTGGTAAGGAGGTTGAGCAGCACTTGCTCTAGACGCCCTGCGTCGCCCTCGACCAGAACCAGGCCATACACGCCGGCGATCGCGTCGTAGGCCGCATTGGTGCGGATCACCCGCCCGTGGCGGTCGACCACCAGCACCGCGTCGCCCATGCCGGCGAGTATCGCCGCAAGCCCTCCTCGCTCCTG
>JAXDKI010000505.1:0-17562 GCA_034667245.1 Thermomicrobiales bacterium
GCGATCCGTCCGTCCCCACCGCCCCACCAGGGGCGCCACCAGCAGGCGCCCACCCCCAGAGCAACCCTCCCCGCTCCTGCGGAGCGGGAGAGGGGCCGGGGGTGAGGATCGTCTCGGTGGGACCGCACGCACGGATCCCGTCGGCACCCGCCGAACCCAACACCTCTAACCGACGTACTGTCGCCCCTGCACCATTAGATCGCTCACCACCCGCCTCCCGGCCCCAAGTCGTTGCGCAACGTCCAGCGCCGCACGCGCCTGTTCCGAATCGGTCGTGTCGCCGTGGAGGACGATCCCCTCGGCCGTCGCCGTCGCGAGCAGCCAGGCATTCCCGAACGCGTCGTCGCCGAGCGCCTGGTTCACCGCCGAAGCGAGCTTCAGCATGGCCGCGGTCTCGGCGTGAACGCGAGGCGGCGTCCCATCCGACCCAAATGCGGCGAGAATCACGTCTCGGGCCCTCTCGGGATCGATCGCTTCCGAGTTGACGATCAGATTCCAGTGCAGCGGATCGTCCCAGTCCGCGTCGAACAGCGCCCGGTTGTACTCGCGCTGCTCCCGGTCCCCACTCAACACCGCCTCCCGCGCCGCCACCCGGTCGAGCGCATAGGCCGACGCCAGTCGTTCCGCCCTGACCTCGGCGGGCGCGACGATCTTGACGCTCAGCACCGACGGCAGTCCGCCAAGCAAGTACTGGCCGCCCCCGCCGATCAAAATCAGACCGTCCTCGGCTGCCAGCGCGTACGTTAGACTCGCGACCGCCAGCAGCAGCGTCCTTCTCTCCTGCGCCACGGCTTCGAGCACCGAGATCGGTCCGCGCCCGCTCTCTGGTCCTGCCCCGCGCAGCGCGTCGCCGTACTCCAGTTCCCCAAAACCGAAGTAGAGCGGCGAAGTGTCTGCCGTCCTGGACAGGGCCAGACGCTGCTCGTCGGCAAACTCGGCAAAAACAGGGGGCATCTGCAACCCGCGGTTCGCCGCTTCGGCGGCAAGATCGCGCCGGCCGACGACGCGGTACCCGAGTCGCTCCGCCAGCAGCTGCGCGATCGTCTGACCGCCGCTGCCCACCTGCCGGGCCAGCGTGATCACCGCCATCGCTCGGCTCCTTTCCTCACGTCCACCCGATATGCGATCACGCCCGATGCCGCCCGCTCAAAGATCTCGGATCCATCCTCATGCGGAATCCGCCTTTGTTCGGTGTTCAGTACCCTGTGACGTTGGCTCAACCGACGCCTTCCCGTCCGACGACGCGCCATCCGACGCGGCCGGTTTCACCTGAGCGTTCCGCTCTCGTGATGCTCGCTGATCGGACGAGAGGGGAGACTTCGCCGTGTAGCGGCGACCGATCGCCCGATATCGCTCCGCCCTCGCCTGCACGAGACGGGCGCGTTTGAGTTCCCTGAGGTCGTCGAGCGCCTCCTCGATCGCCGTCTTGAGCAACGCCGCCGCCAGATCGGGATCGGCCGCGGCCCCTCCGTCGGGTTCGGGCACGATCGCATCGACGATGCCGAACCCGCGCAGATCGGCGGCAGTGATCTTAAGTTTCGCGGCCAGCTCGGGCGCGCGCCCTGCGTCCCGGTAGAGGATTGCCGCCGCCCCCTCCGGCGCAATCACCGAGTAGATGGCGCCCTCCTGCATCAAGACCCGGTCGGCGACGGCGAGCGCAAGCGCGCCGCCGCTCCCTCCCTCGCCGACCACGGCGGAGACGATCGGCACCGGGAGGTCACTCATCATCGCCATCGACTCGGCGATCTCCCCAGCCAGCCCGCGCTCTTCCGATTCGATCCCCGGATAAGCACCCGGGGTGTCGATCACCGTCAGCAATGGCAGGCGAAACCGCGCCGCCAGACGCATCACCCGTTGCGCCTTCCGATACCCCTCCGGCACCGGCCGTCCCTGCCGGCGGCGCACCGCCTCTTCCCCGCGCCCTCGCTCGATCCCGATCGCCGCGATTGCCCTCCCGCCGAGCGTCCCCAGCCCGGCGACGATCGCCGGATCGTCCCCCGACTCGCGGTCCCCATGCAGCTCGACGAACCGATCGAGCATCCGGTTCAGGTAGTCCAACGCCGTCGGCCGGTTGGGATCGCGGGCCGCCTGCACCGTCGCCCAGGTGTCGACCGGCGGCCCGGGGACGGCGCTCTGCCTGGTCGTCGCACCGGGTGCTTTCGCCGCCTTCCCCCGCGGCTGCAACACGTCGAAGAGCACCCTAAGGTAACCGCGTAGCGCCACCCGGTCGACAATGGCATCGATCAAACCATGATCGAGCAAGAACTCCGCCGTGTGCGACCCCGGCGGCAGCGGCCGGCCGAGGACCTGTTCCGCCACTCGTGGTCCCGCGAACCCGATCAGAGCGCCCGGCTCAGCCACGATGACGTCGCCCAAACTCGCGAACGAAGCAAAGACTCCGCCCGTCGTCGGATGCGTCAGGACCGAGACATACGGCACCCCGGCACTGTGCAGCCGCTGGATCGCCGTCGCCGTTTTCGCCATCTGCAGGAGCGAGAACATCCCCTCCTGCATCCGCGCCCCGCCGCTCGCCACGACCGTCAGTAGCGGGATCCTCCGCTCGCCGGCCAGCTCCGCGGCGCGGACCAGCTTCTCACCGACCACGACCCCCATGCTGCCGCCCATGAACGCGAAGTCGAGCACGGCCAGCACGATCTTATGCCCATGCAGCGCGGCGGTCCCGGTGATCAGCGCGTCCGGTTGCCCGGTCAGCCGCCGCTGCTCCTCCAACCGCTGCCGATACGGTGCATCGTCGATGAAATCCAGTGGATCGGCGGAGAAGAGTTTCGCGTCCGTTTCGCGAAAGCTCCCCTCGTCGACGAGCTCCCCGATCCGCTGCCGGCTCCCGATCGCCAGATGAGCGCCACACGCCGTGCAGACCCGATAACGCTCGTACCGGTCATCGCCCGCCAGGGAGACCCCACACCGCGGACAGACCGGCGACGCGTCGTCTCCACCGACGTCCGGAGGCACCGCCAGGGTCGAGGAGGAGCGAAAGCCGAAAAAGCGTCTCATCGATCGGACGCTCCCGTCATAGGCAACGACGAAGAATAGGCGCGGCTATGCACGAATGAGCGTACCACGCTCCCATCCTCGCAATGAATGAGGCGTGTACAATCTGGGGAAGGAGATGAGGCCGGAAGGGTGGCTCGACCCGCTCGAGTGGTGCGCCCGACCGCCGGTCTCGCACAATCGGTTCCCATGAACGCTGCTAACGAAGAAATCCGCATGGATGTGCTTCGCCGACTCGCGGAGCAAGCGATGACCGATCTCGACTTTCGTGCCGTCGCCCGGCACGATCTGCTCGCGGCCCTCCGCCAGTACGGCTACGACCTCAACGAACGCGAGCTTGCGCTGGTCCTCCGCTTCCGCGCCGCGCTCGAAGAGGCCGGCGTCGACCTCTTCCTCACCCAGCACCTCACCGACGCCGACAAAGAACTGCTCCGCCAGGCAATGAGCTGACTGCCCTTCCCACGACACGGAGACGCGTCTCTCCGCCGTTCTAGCCCCGAAGGGGCTTCGCTGCCTCAGCCCAGGGTTTCATCCCTGGGTGCGCCATTGCACCGGTAATCAATGACCCGTCGTCCCATACAACCGGTCGCCAGCATCCCCAAGACCAGGTCGGATGAACTTGTTCTCGTCGAGCTGCCGGTCGAGTGCCGCGACGTGGATGTCGACGTCGGGGTGCTCCCGAAGCATCCGCTCGACCCCCTCCGGTGCCGCGATCAGCCCGACGTACTTGATCCACCGCGCCCCGCGCGCCTTGAGCTCCGTCGTCGCCGCCGTCGCCGAGCCGCCCGTCGCCAGCATCGGGTCCAGCAAAATCATCAGGTCCGTCGGGAGTCGCGCCGGCAGACGGTTGTAGTAGCTGATCGGATGGTGGGTCGTCTCATCCCGGTAGATCCCGACGTGATAGACGGTCGCGTTCGGCAGGAGATCGCGCGCCCCGTCCGTCATCCCGAGCCCGGCCCGGAGGATCGGCACGAGTCCCACCGTGGCATCGATCTCGCTCCCCTGCGCCTCTTCCAGGGGCGTGCGATACCGCACCGCGCGCAGAGGCAGGTCGGACGTAGCCTCGTAGAGCAGCAGGTGCGTCAACTCCCGCACCAAATCGCGAAAGTGCGGCGTGTCGGTCCCCTCGTCGGAGAGGAACCGCACGTTGTGCCTCACCAGCGGATGCCGGCTGACGCGCAGATTGGGAAATCGCCCGGCTTCACCCGGCATCTCGGTCTCAGAAGCCAACCACTGTCTCCCCGATGGTCTCGGCGCCGTCTGGATGATTCTACCGGAGATCACCCCGCTCATCTGCCGTCCCTTGCCTCGCCAGGGGCTGGACATTCGGCGCCGCGTGTGCGGCAATTCTCCCCGACGACGATCGTCCCACGGCTGCCAACAGCGACAGGGGAGGAAAGACGATGCCCGCGGTCCTGCGCCTGCAACACACCAGCGTCCCGATGCCACCCGACGGTCACGAGGCTGCCAGGCGCTTCTATAGCGGTGCCCTCGGCATGGACGAGGTCCGCCCACCATCTGGACTCATGGTCGGTCGCCTCGTTTGGTTCCGCGCCGGTCCGGACGGTCACGAGGTCCACGTCTTCACCGACGACCAGATGTCCACCAAATCGACCGGCCAACACCTCTGCCTGGAAGTCGACGACCTCTCCGCCATGCGATCAAGACTCGCCGAGCACGGCGTCGCCGTCGAGGAGACGGATGCCATCACCAACCGCCCCCGCGTCTTCGTCAGGGACCCCTTCGGCAACCGTATCGAATTGACCCAGATCACCGGTGCTTATGACTGATAGAGCGCCCAACATCACGGCGGTTACCCAACTCGGGAGCGAATCGGTACTGATCAAGTAAGGGAGGCTCAATGACGCCGTCGCCGTTGCCGGTAGTCGACGGACGATTCATGTTGGAGACGTCCGCGAAGCTCTGCCGCATCCCGAGCCCCACCGGCTACACCGCCGAGGCGGTGGCCTTCGTTCAGGATCAGTTGGCAAGTTTCGGCCTGGAAACCCGACGCACCGTCAAGGGGGCGCTGATCGCGACGCTCCCCGGAAGTATCGATCCCACAGTCGGCGGCCGGCTCCTCTCCGCCCACGTCGATACCCTCGGCGCAATGGTCAAAGAGATCAAGAAGAACGGCCGTCTCAAGCTCACCTCCATCGGTAGTTACGACTGGTCAACCATCGAAGGTGAATACTGCACCGTCCACACCGCCGCGGGCGATGCCGTCACCGGAACGATCCTGACGACCAAAGCCTCCTTCCACATCCACGGCAAAGCCCTCGCCGATCTCAAGCGGGACGAGCACTCGATCGAGGTCCGCCTCGACGAGCGCGTCCGCACTGCGGCAGAGGTGCGCGCACTCGGCGTCGAAGTCGGGGATTTCGTCAGCCTCGACCCCCGAACGACGATCACCCCCAACGGCTACATCAAGTCTCGCCACCTTGACGACAAGGCGTGCGTTGCCATCTTGCTCGGCATCGCTAAAGCGGTCAGTGAGTGCGGTTTCACCCCGACCACCCCCTCCTATCTCTACGTCAGCACCTTCGAGGAGGTCGGCCACGGGACCTCGGCCGGTCTGCCCAGCGGCGTCGAGGAGGTGATCGCCGTCGACATGGCCGCCGTCGGCGAGGGGCAAACCTCCGACGAATTTGCCACCACCGTCTGTGTCAAGGACGCCACCGGCCCCTACGACCACGGCCTGAGCCGTCGCCTGGTCGACCTCGCCCGCACCCACGGCATCGACTGCCGGACCGACATCTACACCTACTACGGCTCCGACGTCAGCCAGGCCCTCCGCGCCGGCTACGACATCCGAGGGGCTCTGGTCGGACCCGGCGTCGACGCCTCCCACTCCTACGAGCGCCTCCACCAGACGTCCCTCGAAGAGACGGCCCGTCTCTTACTGGCCTATCTGCTTGCCGCTTGAGACGTTGGCTACCCGAGTTGACGCGTAGCCCCGGCGCCCCTAGGATGCTCGCACCTCTCACATGTCCTTCACAGCTATCGTTGGCCACGATTCGACGAAGGGGAAGCAAGGATGACGGTCCAACTCACGAGAAGCCGCTCCGACGCCGCCCGTGCGGAACTCGCGGCGGAGTTCGTCGCCGAGTTCCGACGGCGAACGCCGCGTTCCGCCGAGGCGTTCGCCTCGGCGAAGCGCGTCATGCCCGGCGGTGACACCCGCACCGTCGCTTTCCATGCGCCGTACCCGCTGACGGTCGAGCGCGGCCAGGGCTGCCGTTTCGTCGACATCGACGGTAACGAGTACGTCGATGTCCTCAACAACTACACCTCCCTCATCCACGGTCACGCCCACCCGGCCATCACCGAAGCGGTGACGGAGCAACTCCCGAAGGGCACGAACTACGCGACCGCGGTCGCGGCGCAGACGCGGCTGGCGGAGATCATCACCTCCCGCGTCGCCTCGGTCGATCTCGTCCGCTTTACCAACTCCGGGACCGAGGCGACGATGAACGCCGTCCGCGCGGCGCGCGCCTTCACCGGTCGCGATCTCATCGTCAAGATGGAAGGCGGCTACCACGGTACCTACGACGACTTCGAGGTCAGCGTCCACCCCGACCTTGCGGTTGCCGGCTCCGACGACGCGCCGCTCCCGACCCTCGATACCCAGGGCGTCCCGGCCAACACCCTCCATGTCGTCCTGGTCATTCCCTATAACGACGTCGCTGCTGCGGAGCGCCTCTTCGCCGAGCGCGGCGACGAGATCGCTGCCGTCATCATCGAGCCGGTCATGGGAGCCGGTGGCATGATCCCGGCCAACCGCGACTTCCTCGAAGTCCTCCGCGCCCTCACAATCCAGCACGAGGCGCTCCTGATCTTCGACGAGGTGATGACCTTCCGTCTCGAGCCGGGCGGTGTTCAGGAGCACTACCGCGTCCGCCCCGACCTCACGAGCTTCGCCAAGATCATCGGCGGCGGTTTCCCGGTCGGCGCCTTCGGCGGCCGGTCCGAGGTGATGGAGCAGTTCGATCCCGCCCGACCGCGCCCCCTTTGGCAGTCCGGCACGTTCAACGGCAACGCGATCACGATGATCGCCGGCGCCGTCGCTATGGAGCACTACCCGGCAGCCGAAGTCGCCCGCATCAACGCGCTCGGCGATCGCTTGCGCGAAGGCTTCAACGACACCCTCCGCCGTGCCGGCGTGATCGGCGTCGCGACCGGGTACGGATCGTTCGTCGGCGTCCACTTCGCCGAGGAGACACCGAAGAACTACCGAATGGCCGCCCGCGGCGATCAGACGCTGAAGCGACTTGTCCATCTCGGCTTGTTGACCGAGGGCATCTTCTGCGCCCCACGCCTGATGCTTTGCACCTCCACCGCGATGGATGAAATGGTGATCGATGGCGTGATCTCGGCATTCGGACGCGTCCTCGAGCGGGTGGCGTAATCGGCGGTCTGCGCCCTCGGCCCTTTTGGCAGGTGGTTGACATCAGGCGACTCATGTGATTAATCCCGCATACGCGTGTGAGGCGCGGCTTGCCGATTCCCGAGTCCCGAGTCCAAAGACGAACGAAGGAGGCGGACGATGCGCGACGATTTCCTGCGGCGATCACTGAACCGGCGCTCGATGCTGAAGGCGACGGGGGGCGCGACACTTGGCGCCGCTCTGACTCGCGGCGATTTACTCCGCATCGAAGCGGCAGCCCAGGAGGCGACGCCGACGCGGAACATCGCCGGCACCGAGCTTAAGATCCTCCAGTGGAGCCACTTCGTTCCGAGCTATGACGAGTGGTTCGATGCCTTCGCCAAGGCCTGGGGCGAGGCCAATCAGGTCACCGTCACCGTTGACCACATCAACACCGCCGACGTCCCAGCCACCCTCGCCGCCGAGATCGGCGCCGGCGAGGGACATGACCTGGTCGAGCACATCTCCTCGCTCGCCCAGTACGAGAAGTCGATGCTCGACATGCGCGACGTCGTCGAGGAGGCCGCTAAGCGCCACGGCGTGCAACTCGCGATGTGCATGCGGAACTCCTTCAACCCGACGACCAACGCCTACTACGGCTACTGCCACGGCTACGCGCCCGACCCGGGTGACTACCGGAAGAGTCTCTGGGACGCGGTCGGTCTGCCGAACGGTCCGACCACCTGGCAGGAGCTCCTCGACGGCGGGACGAAGATCAAGACCGATCAGGGTGTCCAGTTGGGCATCGGGATGTCGAATGAGATCGACTCCCGGATGGCCGCGCAGACCCTGATCTGGGCCCACGGCGGCGCGATCCAGGACGCCAACGAGAACGTAACGATCAACTCCCCGGAGACGATCGCCGCGGTCGAGTACATGGCCAACCTCTTCAAGAACGCGATGACCGACGAGGTCTTCGGCTGGAACGCGGCCTCGAATAACCAGCTCCTGATCGCCGGCCAGGCGTCCTACATCCTCAACTCGATCTCGGCCTACCGGACCGCCCAGGAGGCGCAACCGGACGTCGCCAAGGATGTCTTCTTCAGCCGGCCGCTCGTCGGTCCGGCTGGGCAAGAGGCTGCCCTGGCCCACGGTCACGCCGTCTTCATCTACCAGATTCCCCAGTTCTCCAAGAACCAGGATACGGCCAAGGAGTTCCTCCTCTACCTCTCCGCCAATTACGAGCAAGCCACCGACAAGAGCAAGTTCTACAACTTCCCCGCCTTCGCCAACCTCTCGCCGAACCTTACCGCCGAAGGGGGTTGGCTTGACAACGATCCGTACGGTTCCGACCCGGCCAACAAGTTGGCGGTCCTCAAGGACGCCAATAGTTGGACGACCAACCTCGGGCACCCCGGCCCCGCCAATGCCGCCCTCGGCGAGATCTTCGCTCTCCCGCTCATCCCCGACATGATGGCCCGCGCCGCCCGCGGTGAGCAGACGGCGCAGGAGTCGGTCGCCCAGGCGGAAACGGAGATCAAAGAGATCTTCGAGAGGTGGAAGGGCGAAGGCTTGGTCGGCGGCGGCCAGTCGTAGTCGAGAAGCCGAGGAGTCGAGGAGGCAAGGAGGCGGGAGTTCGCGGGCTCCCGCCCGCTCTGCCATCCAATGGGCATCAGCGCCGATGCCCGGAGGTATACGTCATGCATATACCGTCACCTGTCGTGCGTCTCGCCTTCTCGCCATCTCGCCTCCCCGCCTGACCGCCGATGGCTACCGTCGAAACGAGAGGCCTGACCAAGCAGTTCGGGGATGGCCCGCCGGCCGTCGATGGGATCGACCTCGCCAGTAAAGACGGCGAATTCCTCGTGCTGCTTGGCCCCTCGGGTTGCGGCAAGACGACCTTGCTACGGATGATCGGCGGTTTAGAGACGCCGACCGCCGGCGACGTTCTGATCGGTGGCCGCGTCGTGACCGGGCTGCCGCCCCGAGCGCGGAAGATCGCGATGGTCTTCCAGAGCTATGCCCTCTATCCACATCTCACCGTCTACAACAACATCGCCTTTCCCCTCAAGGCCCAGGGCGTCGCCAAGGACGAGCAGCGCCGCAAAGTCGAGTGGGCCTCGTCGCTGCTCGGGATCGAGATGCTCCTCCACCGGAAACCGCGGCAACTCTCCGGCGGGCAGCGGCAGCGCGTTGCCCTGGCGCGGGCGCTCGTCCGCGACCCGACCGTCTTCCTCCTCGACGAACCCCTATCCAACCTGGATGCCCAGCGCCGCGCCTCAGCCCGGGACGAGCTCCAGCGCTTTCAACGAAACATCGGCACCACCACGATCTACGTCACCCACGACCAGGTCGAAGCGATGGGGATGGGCGATCGTATCGCCGTGATTGAGCACGGACGCGTCCGTCAGGTTGGCACGCCCCGCGAGATCTACGACGAACCGGCCGACACCTTCGTCGCGACGTTCCTCGGTTCGCCGCCGATGAATCTCGTTCCGCAGAACGGGCACCTCCTCGGATTCCGGCCCGAGCACCTCGTCCCGGCTGCCGACAGCGGTAACGGCGCGGGCGACGCGGCGGGCTTCCCATTCACCGTTCACCGCGAGGAGTATTTGGGATCCGAGCGTCTCCTCTACGGAGAGATCGGCGAGACCAAAGCGGTTGCCAGATTCCCCGTCACCTCGCCGGTCGTCGCAGAGCCCGGCCGGACGCACGACTTCGCCGTCGCCCGCCAGCACCTCAAGATCTTCGATGCCCAATCGGGTCTCCGGACCAGGGGGACCGCGTGAGCACCGCCGCCCAGGCGCCGCGCACGCCCACCGTCGTCCGCGGTGGCGAACCGGAAATCGCCGAGGGTGGTCGCTACCTGCTCGATCGGCAGCGCTTGCTCGGACCCCTCCTCCTGCTTCCGGCCGTCGTCTACATCCTCGCTCTCGTCGGCATCCCGTTTGTCGTCGCGATCCTCTACAGCTTTAGCGACGTCACGGTGGGCGACCAGAGTATCGATTGGGTCGGGCTCAAGAACTTTCGCGACGTCATCCGCAACCATACGTTTCAGATCGCGCTCAGGAACACGTTCGTCTTCGCCATCGTCTCTCAGGTCATCGTCATCATCCTTGCCAACATCCTGGCGCAGGTCCTCGCCGCCGATTTCCACGGCAAGCGAGTGGTCCGCTATCTGATCCTTCTGCCGTGGACGACGCCGATCGCGCTCTCCGCGATCGGCTGGCTCTGGCTGCTCGACAACATCTACAGCCCGGTCGATGCCGTCCTGCGCGAGCTCCATCTCCTCGGCCCCGGCACCCTCTGGGGGCCAACTCGCAACATGCACTGGTTGGCGAAACCCGACCTTGCCCAACTTTCGGTGCTCACCGTCCACGTCTGGCGAACACTGCCGCTGACCACGGTCATCCTCCTGGCGGGGCTGACCTCCATCCCGCAGGACATCAACGACGCGGCGGAGATCGACGGGGCGAGCTACTGGCGGAAACTCTTCTACATCCGCCTCCCCCTACTGGTGCCGATCGCCGCCGTCGCCGTCCTCTACGGGATCGTCTTCACCTTTACCGACATGACCGTCGTCTACATCCTCACCGGTGGCGGTCCGGTCGACAGGACCCAGGTCCTGGCGAGTTGGGCGTTCTACAAGGGGATTGGCGGAAGCAATCTCTCGCAAGGCGCTGCCATCGCGCTCTTCCTCTTCCCGGTCCTGGTCGGCGTCGCCGCGCTGATGCTGCGCTTAGCGCGGCGGACGGAGACCACCTAGATGGCAACCCTGTCAACTACCGCGGAGGAGGCCGAAGAACGGCTTGCCGGGGCGAAGCGGGTCGGTCGGCGCGCCGTGCTCTACTCGGTGGCGACGTTCTTCACACTCTTCGCCGCGCTGCCCTTTGCCTGGATGGTCTTCACGGTCTTCAAGCAGAACACCGACCTCTATAACGGCAAGAACAACCCGTTTTGGTACAACGACCCTCCCACCCTCGCCAACGTTCGCCTCCTCTTCGAAAAGACCAATTACCAGACCTTTATCACCAACACGCTTGTCGTCGCCTTCTTCGTCGTGATCATCACCCTCATCGGCGCCGTGCCGGCCGCCTACTCCCTGACGCGACTCGCGGGCCGCTGGGGTGAAAGCCTCGGGATCGCGATCTTCCTCGTCTATCTCATCCCACCGACGCTCCTCTTCATCCCCATGTCACGGGTCGTCGCCGAGCTCGGCTTGCGCAACACCCGCTGGTCAATGGTCGTCGTCTATCCGACCTTCACGATCCCCTTCTGTACCTGGCTCCTGATGGGCTTCTTCAAGTCGATCCCCTGGGACATCGAGGAGCAGGCGATGATCGACGGCTACAGCCGCCTCGGTGCCATCTGGCGTGCCGTCCTCCCCGTCTCCGTCCCCGGCATCCTGACCGTCATCGTCTTCTCGGTCGCCCTCACCATGCACGAGTTCGTCTACGCCCTCGCCTTCGTCTCCTCCTCCTCGCAGAAGACCATCAGCATCGGCGTCACTACCGAGCTCATCCGCGGCGACGTCTTCTTCTGGCAATCGCTGATGGCCGCCGCCGTCATCGTCGCCATCCCCGTCGCCCTCCTCTACAACTTCTTCCTCGACCGCTTCATCGCCGGCTTCACCCTCGGCGCAGTTAAGGGGTAAAAATGGGATGAGGCTCGCCATAACCCGACGCCGGCGGTTGCGCGGGCCCGATCGACGCACTCCCGATGGCCTTCGCTGGCGCTCAGGATGATCGGGAGGAGGACGCCTCTCTCACGGCCATCCTGAGCGCAGCGAAGGATCTCTCCCTTTCGATCCCAGATCGAGTGCAATTCCACGAAGTCTCGGTCTCATCAATCACCCCGTCGCTGGCGTCCCACTCACTTCCATCGGCTCCACCTTGATCCGCGTCGCCTCTGCCTGTCCAACGCTCTTGGAGACCAACGCGCCGCTCGGGTCCATGACTGACGCGGAGAAAGGAGCACTCCAGACGTTCCCGGACTCGTCGAGTGTCAGGTGCCCCTGGAGCGTCCGCGTTCCGAGGAAGGTCCCGTCCACATCCGCGGTCAGCACGATGAACGTGAAGTCGACGGTGCCGTCCTCGTTCGCCACCCAAGCTCCATGCCCCGCACTCCGCGCTTCCGGCGCGGCCGCACCAGGCGCCTGCGGGAATACCGGACGGTTCGAGGTCAACACCGTGCCGTCGGCGTAAAAGCTCGTCATGTTGGGCGACGGTGGCTGCCCGTCGAGCAGCGTCGTCACGAACCACGCACCGACGATGCGGTGTTGACCCTGGGTTGACGTCTGCTGGGCGGTCGTGTCCGGCTGGCGGCTACCCAACGCAAGACCAGCGAAAAGCAGACTGACGATGGCGACGCCGAACGATCGACGGTGCATGCGATTCCTCCCCCTCGATTCGAACCTCGACCGGCCATTGGCCTCAAGCACCGAGCGACGATTACGCTACACGCGGTCCGGAAAGCGCACAAGTGAGAAGGAAGAGCCACTGGTCCACCCTTTGTTGGGGTACCCTTACTGCTACACCGTCCTATGGGGTGCGGTGCGACGGAGCAGTCGATCGATAGCCGAAGCAGCATGACGATTCGCGCGCTAGCCGTTTCCGATCAAATCGATCCCCGCATCCACAGCTCTTCGCTGAAGGAGCGGATGCCCGACGTGCAGATCGTCTTCGGTTGCGGCGACATCCCCGCCAGGTACCTCGAGTTCCTCGCCGACGCGCTCGATAGACCGGTCTATTTCGTCCTCGGTAACCACCTGGAGGAGTTGACCCGCCTTGGCGAGCGGGGCAAGCACTACGAACCGATGGGCTGCGTGGACCTGGGTGGGAAAGTGCTCCGAGACCCGTTCACGGGGATGATTCTGGCCGGGCTACCCGGCTCGCCCAAGTATTGCGACGTCGGCACGGAACAGTATTCCGAGTGGGAGATCCTCTGGAAGATCGCCAGGATGACCCCACGCCTGCTCTGGAATCGTTTGCGACACGGCCGGGCATTAGACGTCCTGGTCACCCACTCGCCGCCCCGCGACGTCAACGACCGCACCGACCCTGCACACCGCGGTTTCAAGGCGATTCGCCGCTTTCTGCACTGGTTCAAACCTGCTTACCAACTGCACGGTCACGTCCATCTCTACGACCGGAGTGAGCCCTTTGCCACGCGATTCGAGGACACCCACGTCGTCAACGTCTATCCTTACCAACTCCTCGACATTGAGCCCCCCGCTGCCCGCGCTCCCATTCGCCCACTCGCGGAGTCGTCCTAATCGCCTCTCGGTCCTGCGGGGAACCAGATGATGGACGAACAAGTCAACAGCGACTTCGACCGGGCGCGCCAGAAGGCGCTCTTCCGCGAGCTGCTCTCGGTCTTCAGTCGCGAGTCGAACGACCTTATTCCGTACCACGAGGTGCGCAAACGCGTCGCGCCCGAGTCGGAGAGCTACCGCGGTATCCAGGCCGTCCCGGTCAACCAAATCGTCGGCAGCGTCGATCGCTTCCGTGATTTCGATCGCGCCTTTCTCCCCCGCCAGCGTCACACTGCCGGCCGGTGGAAAAACGTCGATCGCGCCTACTATCAGGAAGTCCGCTTGCCCCCCGTCCAGCTCTACAAGGTGGGCGACGTCTACTTCGTCAAGGACGGTAACCACCGGGTCTCGGTGGCGCGGGAGCGCGGGGTCGACTTCATTGATGCCGAGGTCTTCGAGGGGCACATCCGTGTTCCGCTCTATGCCTCGATGTCGCCGGCGGAACTGCTCCTTCAGGTCGAATATGCGGAGTTCCTCCGCAACACCGGTCTCGACCGTCTCCGGCCCGACCACGACATCCGTCCGACCGCCCTCGGTCGCTACGACGAGATCTGGGACCACATCCTGCTACATCAAGAATGGTTGACGGAGCGTCTCGGGCGACCGGTCGAGCTCCAGGAGGCGGTCGCCGATTGGTACGACAACATGTACCTGCCGATCGTTCGAGTCCTCCGCGAGCAAGCTATTTCCCGGCGCTTCCCTAACCGCTCCGATGCCGACATCTACCTCTGGGTGATGGCCCACCGGGATGAGCTAGAGAACCGCTACGGGCACGAGGTCGATCCCGCCGAGTCAGCAAACGATTACGCTCGTGCGGTCAAGCGCGAGGCCAAGCTGACGCGACGTCTCTCGCGGGCGACGCGAGGGGCTCGCTGCCGCATCGCCCGCGCCATGAACCTGTCGGACGGAGTGCACCGGAGAACGCCGAACCGGGACGCGGCTGGTCCCACTTGATCCTGCCCCAGTGCTCGATTATCCGGCCGGTGCGTCAGGCAGCGGCGGGCACCAAGCTGGCGATGATCGCGTCCCAGGAGGCACGTTCTTCCTCGGCGATCGGACTCAAGGGACTGGTGACGCTGAAGTCGCAATAGCGATCGTCGAAGCGACCGCGATACTGAAATCCCCGGTCGTCAGCCAGATCGACGCGGACGAAATTGTCGCCCTCGGACACCTTGGCGCCCTCCTTCGACCCCGCCTGTTTCTTGACGAGCTCGACCGCCTGCTTCCAGGCGTCGTCAGACGCGATGCGCCCACCAAATAGGACGTATCGGGCGCCGCCCGAGGTCGTCCCATGACCGGTACCGTCGTCCACCCAATCGTCCGGTATCGACGCCTGACAGATGCCGTCGCTGATAACCTGCCCGCTCGTCGCGCCCACAGCTGTCGGAACTGTTGTCCCCGCCTTGACTGTGGCGGCAGGTGAAGTTGCGCCGGTGCCTGGCGTCGCTCGCTGTGTCGCCGGCACCGCCGCGGTTGGCGTCGTCCCATCGCCTTCGTCGTCGGACGTCGAGCAGCCGGCGAGGAGGGTGCCAAGCAGCAGCACGAGCAGTGAGGCGCCGACGGGAGTGCGCAGGCGGAGCGGCATCATTCGTTGACCTCTCATCTGTCGGCGGCAATCTTGAATCGGCTCGCCTTCATCGCCAATATCCGGCGCAAGCTGGCGTTGATCCTCGACTCCGACACGTCGCCGCGTTCGATCCGCCGCCGCAGGTGCTTGACGAGATCGCCGATCGGCACGGGGAGGGAGGAGTAGAGCAGTAAATCGACACCGGCATCGATCGCCCGATCGACCAGTTCGAAGGAATCGATGCCCCTGAGCGCACCCATCCCCAGATCGTCCGTCACCACCACCCCACCGAAGTCCAGTTCTTCGCGCAGCGTCCGTACCGCGACTCGTGACAATGACGTTGGTGCGTCCTCCCATTTGGGATACCGGAGGTGTCCGATCATCACCATCTCGACCCCGGCCTCGATCGCCGCCGCGAACGGGCGCGAGTCCGTCTTTTTCCACCCGTGCAACGACAGCTTGACCTCGGGCAGAGCGACGTGCGAGTCGAGGGAGGTCCGACCGTGACCGGGGAAGTGCTTGGCCGCCCCCGCCAGTCCGCCGGAGCGGGACCCGCGGACGAAGTCGTGGACCTTGGCGGCAACAAGGTCGGGATCGGCGCCGAAGCTACGAGAGGCCATGAAACTCGTCGGCTTGTAGGCGATGTCCGCGACCGGTGCAAAGTTGACGTCGAAGCCAAAGCCCGCGAGAAACTCGGCGCGCTGTCGAGCCTTTTGTCGCACCGTCTTGTCCGACTCAATTCCAAGTGCGACGGCACCGGGGGCCGGGTCACCGGCAATCCGCACGACCGGTCCACCTTCCTGGTCGACAGCGACAAGAGGCGGAATCCCCCGGTGCGTCCGGTGGATGTCATGGACGAAGGTCCGCAGCTGATCCGCCGTGCCGACGTTGGGCGCGAAAAAAATGACCCCGCCCGGTTGGACGTCACACAGGAGATCGCGAAAGACCGGGGCCATCGACGTCCCGGCCGCGCGGATGACGAAGAGCTGCGCTGCTTTCTCCGCCGTGGTCATCTTGCCGATGATCTTGGAGATACGCTGGTCGTCGCTCACTCGCCTTGCCTCGGCCGCGTTTTCCGTCAGACACCCCGACATGATCGCTCCGGCCGCTCCTCCGATGAGAACGCGTCGATTCATGCTGATGCATGTTGTCTCTCTGTCACAGTCCGACATCGCGGACTGGTCTGGTTTGGGCACAGTCGGGTGATCGTACATAGATTTCTGCCTAATGCTACGACACCGGCGTGGCTGTTGGCTCGGTGTCGGACCGATCCGTCTCAACCGAACCCGCCGCCCGCGCCGCCATCCCCGCGACGCGTGAGCGCCGCGGCAACGCGGAGGGAATCCTCCCTGCGACGACTTCCGGGTGCCGACGGTAGTAGATAAAGAAGACCACGGCCGCCAGCGCCGTGAAAACGACCATGCTGACGAATGTCCAATGGTAACCGGACTCGACAATGATCCGCCCCGCCGCGAAACTCGCGGCCGCAAACCCGACGTTCCAGGCGGTCGAACGCAAACCATAGATCCCGGCCCGCGCCCGCGGCGGCAGGAGCTCTCCAATAAATGTGGAGTCGATCGGCCAGGCCATGCTGATCATGACTTGCCGGGAGATAAACGCCAGGATCGCCAGTCCAAAGCTCGGGAAGAAGATCAGCGGAAGATAAAAGGGAACAATCGCGATGCGCAGGAAGAGCACCGCCCGCAACGCACCCATCCGGCTTGCCATGTAGGGGGCCCCCAGACCGAAGATCGCGGCCATCGCGCCACCAAGGGCAAAGATGTAACCGACCTCGTGGTCCGACGCACCCAGCGTCTTCAGGAAGACGTTGTAGAAGGGTTGGACCATCCCCACCCCGATGCTCATGATCCCGCCGACGAGGATGAATACGCCCATGTCGCGACCAACCTGACGCTTCTGTGCCGTCGTCTCGCCCGCAACAGACGCCTGGGCCTCTCGCTTTCGCTTCGCCTGACGTGGCTCTTTCATGAGAAAGAGCGGCACCAGGCCAACCGAGGCGACGATCGTCCCGGTCGCCAGCGCCCAGCGGTACGCCTCGACCGAGCCGCCGCGGATACCGGGAACGATGGCACTCACGATCGACGGGGCGAATCCACCGACCAGCGAGCCGATCATCGATGAGAGCGACACGACCGAGAATGAGATCGCCGCCACATGCTGACGCTGATCGGCAGGTGCCCACTCGAGGATGAATGGCATCAGCGGGCTGAAGAGAAAGGCCAACGATGCGCCATAGAAACCGGCCAGCACGAGCAACAAATGAGGACTCTCGGCAAACGCGAG
>JAXDKI010000506.1:0-4325 GCA_034667245.1 Thermomicrobiales bacterium
AGCGTGGCCCCCAGTCCGACCCCGGAGAAGAGGAGCATCAGCGGATAGGAGAACGCCCAGCGCTTCGACGCCTGCATGTTGCGCTGGAACAACTCCTCCAACTCCGCCTCGAAGCGGCGACTCTCGACCTGCTCCTGGGCGAATGCGCGGACGAGACGGCTGCCGGCCACGTTCTCTTGCAGGACTGTCGTCATTACCCCGAACTGCTGCTGCACGCCGAGGAAGAGCGGCCGGATCACGATCCCGAACCGCGTCGACCAGACGATCAGGAACGGCATCACCGCCAGCCCGACCAGCGCCAACTGTAGATCGATCCGGAGCAGGATCACCGTCACTGCCAGGAAGGTCCCGATCGCGACCACCAATGCGCGGAGCGTCATTACCAGCATCGCCCGGATGTTGGTGATGTCGTCGGTGGCGCGCGCCATCACCTGCCCGGTCTGGGCGGTGTCGTAGTAGGAGAACGAGAGCCGCTGGAGGTGCGCATAGAGTTCGTTGCGGATGTCGTAGGCGACCTGCTCCGCCAGTACCTGCGAGACGTACGTCCGCGTGAACGTAAAGACACCCTGCAGCGCCGCCAGCCCGACGATCACGACCGCCGCCCAAACGAGGTAGTCCCGGTCGCGCCCGGCGATTCCCCGGTCGATCGCTCGCGCCAGAACCGCCGGGATCAGCAGTTGCATCCCGAGTGCGACCGCCAGGGCGACGTACATGATGACGACCCGCTGCCGATACGGCCGCAGGTATCTGAAAATCCGAACAATGATCTTCACAGGGACTCCTCGCCGCTCGGACCCGATGCCGAAGAGAGGCACCCTATGGTAACGCTCTGACCGCTATCGTCCAAGAGGGGCGGCATCGCGGAGAACGCATCGATCCCCTTCGCCGATGGCGAAAGAAACCCGGCCGGCGCAATACGACGGACCAAACCGCGCAGGCCCCCTCCACCCTCTGCCCTCTGCCGTCCGCCGTCCCGAACTCACGCCGGTGCGACGCCCTCCTGGACGACCGTGTCGCTCTGCAGATAGACCACGGCGTCGCCGGGTTGGAGCCGGAATCCTCTCAGCACGTTGAACGGAAAGCGCGCCGCGCCGCGCGCCACCCCGAGGATCAGCGTCCCGGCCAGATCCGGCAGCTCGGTCACCAGCCGGCCGGCCTCCTCCGGCTGCACCACCCGCTCGGCCGCGCTCAACCCCTCGCCGAAGGCGAGCAGGTCTTCGAGGAAGTAGGGGACGGCCCGCTGGCGCACGGCAGCCGCCATCAGCCGGCCGCCCGAGACCGAGGGCGCCACCACCAAATCCGCCCCGGCGCGGTAGAGCTGCTTGATGTTTTCCTCCTCGCGCGCCGCGGCCACCACCTTCGCATGCGGTGCGAGGTTCCGCACCGTCAGACAGATCAGCACCGCGGCATCGTCACGATTTGGCGCAACCAGAACGTAGGCCGCCTGGTCGGCGGCGGCCACCCTCAGCAACGCCTCGGCCGAGGCGTTGCCCCGAAGCGCCACCAGTCCCTCCTTCGCCGCCTCGGCCACCGCCGCCTCGCTTTCGTCGATGACGACGATGTTCTCCAGACGCTGGCCATGCGCCAGGAGCTCCGCGACGATCGCCCGCCCCTTGACGCCGTACCCGCAGACGACGACGTGACCGCGCAGGCGGTCGCGCAAGTTCCTCATTCGGCGCTCCTCCCGGATTTGCAGCCGGAGCAGGGTGATCTCGTACGCGGTGCCCAGGAAGAGGGCCCAGAGGAAGACCCGAATCGGCGTCAGTAGTATCGCGTTGATCAGTCGGGCCTCCGCCGTCACGGGAGCGATGTCGCCGTAGCCGACCGTCGTCAGCGAGACCACCGTGAAATAGAAGACGTCGACAAATCCGAGCGGCCGGCCGGGATGGGAGTTGTCGCGTAGCCCGTCCCGGTCGAACCAAAGGACGATGGCGACCCCAACGATAATCGCCACTGCCAATCCCGCCCGGCGCAGCAAGGCAACACCGGGGTGGTCCTCGGGCAACCGGAGTGGTCCCAGATGAGGAAAATCACGTGGGTGGACCATGGTTATGATGCTGAAGGGAGAATGGGCTCGATCGGCCCACGAACCGTCGCGATCATCAGGATCCGCAGCGCCCAGGCGCGGGCCGGGTGGTCAGTAACCGGAAGTTCCCTCGTTGCCAACGACGTGTCAGGACGCTGGCGACACAGTCCAGCCTTCCCCCGCGAATCTCCATGCGCCACGCGCCGGCGTCATCACGGGCAGCCGGGCCTCGGACGTCGCCAAAGCGGTGTGCTCCACCTGGACCCGCCACCCGCCATCCTCGTCCCTGTCGATCTCCACGACCGTTGCCTCATGGGGCGGCTCGACCAGGGCGGCGCAGCCGATCTGGAGCACATTCCCGTCCAACGTCGCGTCTCGAACGTGAAGGTGCCCGTGCAGGATGATCGCCGGCCCGCGACGATCTCGCAATCGCCGCACCACCCCCGCATCTCGAAACCCGCCCGCGTACCGTAGCCCCTCCGCCTCGATCGCCGCCCGCCGATCGAGGAGAGGGAAGTGCGTGAGCACGACGAGCGGCCCGTCCCCCCAATTACCGCCGTCGATGTCCGCGATGACCAATTGCTTCACCTCGTCGTCCCGCGCCAGTTCGGTCAACCCGACCACACGGATACCGCCCAGCTCGTGCTCGGTCCCGGCCATCATGACTCCCGGTGGTCCGAGCCGATCGACGTGCCCGAGGAACTCCGTCACGCCCAGCAAGCAGTCATGATTGCCGGGCACCACGAGCACCGGCACACCGGCCGACGCGAGGACGGCCACCGCGCGGGCAATCGAGGGCTCGTCGCCGAAGTTGGTCAAGTCGCCGAGCATCGCCACCGCATCGACATTCCGGCTTTGCAGCAACCGGATTCCGAGTTCCAGCCGCTCCTCCGCCCGATCGTAGTCCTGCGGATTGTGCCAGAAACCCGGCGGCGTTCCGGCCGGGCAGAAGTGGCTGTCCGAAACAATCCCAAGCCGCACGCCGTCTCCTTTCATCCCCATCAAACCAAACCCGTTCTCGATCTCAGCGCGGCTGTGTCTCGGCGTCACTCGTCGCCAGCACGTCGGTCTTCGCCGCCATGATGAAGTCGTTGCGGTTCAGCCACTTGATCGCGTGCGTCCACCACGAGACCCGCACCTTCCCCCACTCGACGACCATCGCCGGGTGGTGCCCTTCTTCCTCCGCCAGTTCCCCCACCCGCTGCACGAAGGCAAGCGTCTCCGGGTACGACCGAAACCGGAACGTCCGCTCCAAGCGCGGCACACCCTCGATCTCGGCAATCTTCCACTCCGGGATCTGCGGACTCAGCTCGGCAATCTCCGCCTCCGTCACCCGCGGCGAATCCTTCCGGCAGACCGCGCACCGCTCATTCACCAGGGTATCCATGTCGCACCCCCTTTCGGCGGGATTGTAGACGGCAGAGGGCAGCGGGCAGATGGCAGATGGCAGATGGCAGATGGAAGAGGGCGGAGGGCAGACGGCTGAGGGCGGAGGGCAGAGGGCGGAGGGCAGAGGGCGGAGGGCAGAATACACGTCCTCTGCCGTCTGCCGTCTGCCCTCAGCCGTCTGCCGTCCCGTATTGACGGCGCCCCCTCGCATCCGGACACTTCGCGCGGGAGGGTGACCCGTCCGGGACCGGGAAGGATGGAACGCGCAAATGACAACTTGCCCGCGGTGCGGCGCGTCGGTGGCGGAGAGCGCCGACTATTGCTGGATGTGCGGTCTGCCGCTCCGTCCTGACCCAGGGGCGGCCGCCGCGCCCCCACCGCCGAAGCCGAAACGACGCCTGGCGTTGAAGATCCTGCTCGGCATCGTCGTCTTTCTCGCCGTCGCCTGCGTCGTCTTCCTCGTCGCGGCGTCGGTCTGGGACCCGGTCGCCTTGCCGTTGAGCGTGATCGCGGCGGTTGTGCCGGCTCTTTTCTACAGCTGGCTCGTGCTGCGGCTCGACAAGTACGAGGCGGAGCCGCGGCGGGCGATCATCGGCGCCTTTGCCTGGGGCGCGGTCGGGGCGATCCTTTTCAGCGTCATCGCCGAGCTGATCTTCGGCTCGCTCCTGGTCGGCGAGGTCGGGGAAGAAGGGGCCTCATTCCTCACGGTCGCCGTCGGCGCTCCGATCATCGAAGAGTTCTTCAAAGGCATCGCCCTCCTCGTCTTGCTCTGGTTCTTTCGGCGGGAGTTCGACAACGTTCTCGACGGTCTGGTCTATGGGGCGTTGATCGGCCTCGGGTTCGCGATGACCGAGAACATCCTCTACTTCGGCCAGGCCTACCTCGACGACGGCGCCCGCGGACTCGGCGA
>JAXDKI010000507.1:0-3390 GCA_034667245.1 Thermomicrobiales bacterium
TTCTTGACCGCCGCCGCCGATCCCGATGGGATGCGGCCGCGCATCGGCGACCGCTTAGACGTGCGAATGGTTCCGGCGGGCGGTCCCTGGTGGCAAGGACACCCCGATCCCGACGTGGATATCGCCGTCATCGACATGTCTCGTGCCTACCGCATCTTGCGCGAACAGGGTCGGCAACCGTTCGTCAAGCCCCTACGAGCAGAGATGCTACCGACGCCTCGCAAGTTGGAGGAAGCCGACGCGGTCGAAGACGTCTTGATCTTCGGCTATCCGGACGGCCTGTACGACGAAATCAATTTGACCCCGCTCGTTCGCAAGGGGATAACGGCCACTTCTCCCACACTCGACTACTGTGGAAAAAGCGAGGTCTTGATCGACGCGGCTGTCTTCCCAGGCTCATCGGGAAGCCCCGTCTTTGTTTGGCGTCCCGCCGACGCGGAGAACCCGGAGCGGGAACTGCCTCTCGGAATGTATTTCCTGGGTGTCCTCTCCAGCGGATTCCAAATGAGACAAGAGGGCAAGATAGAAATGGTTCCAATTCCCACCGCTGTCATGCCCATCCCCGTAACCCCACTCTTGATCAATCTTGGTGTCGTGCATAAAGCGAGCAAGGTCGTAGAGACGATCGAGTACGTGCTGAGGACCAGTCCCCCCAGTCCTCTGCGCTGAGGGACGCAAAGGCTGGTTGCGCGTCGGCGCAGAGCGGGGTTACGAGAGGAAAACCGTCCCCAGATTGGTCGCATTTGGACTCCGAGAGTGTCCCTGCAATGCTGGGTATTATCATGGGCAAGCTTGCCTTCCTCACCGATCCCAACACCGTCCGACGGACCAAGGCCGAGAACGAGCGGCTCGGGTAAGACTGCTTGCTCGCACGGCTACGAACCAGCAAACCGCTACTTCTTCCTGCGCGAAGGAAAAACAGTCGAGAATTCTCACCAAATCATCGAGTAGGATGACTACAACCCGCTTCGTCCTTCAGTGAGCGCGATCGCAGTGGAGTGTTGAGTCGTTGTCGGGCCTTGAACCACGCACAGAGCGAGCCGATGGAAGTCGCGGGGTGGGATGTCGGACTGACTGACGAGCAGCGGCGTGCAGCCTCGCATCTTGAGTCCCAAGCACGGCTTCCTCCCCGGAGAGCAGAGGCCAGAGAAGCGTTTGTCGCGGCGCGCTGTCCATAGCCGGTGACCGGGTTGCTTGGCGAGCGCAATGCCGATGCTGGCGCGGACGGCGATCATCACGGCCAAGACGATCGACGGAGTTCCTTGCCTGGATGGCGATTTTCCCGGGGCTGGCGATCATGCTGGTCGTGCTCGGGTTCAACTTCCTCGGCGACGGGCTACGGGACGTGTTGGACCCGCGGCTGCGGGTGAATTGAGCAAAACCACCGTGACTGCACCGTCCGGACCGCGTATCCTGTGGCGCGTGCTCACCCGAGGCGGGACGATTCGGCTATGCCATGACTCCCCCACACGGCATGCTTCCTGCGTCAACCGAGCGCGGCCGAAGTCAGTAGTTGCCGGAGGACCGAGCAATGGAGCTGCCCATCCTGGTCGTGGATGACCATCCTTCAACCCGCGCGCTCTTTGCCCGGTTCCTGGCGCTCGCCGGGTTTGCCGTTCAGGAGGCGGCCGATGGCTTGGAAGCGCTGGCGGCTGTGGCTCGCGCCCGGCCGGCATTGGTGGTCAGCGATATTCGGATGCCGGGCGTCGACGGCGCGGAGCTGGCGCGGCGGCTCATGGCGCACGACCCGCCGGTGCCTGTGGTGTTGACGAGTAGCGACCACGCCGCCGATCCACGCCTGCCCGGGGTACCCTTTCTGCCCAAGCCGGTCGATCTCGACGACCTGCGCGCGGCGGTGGCGCGGTTGTTGACCGGCGGGTAGTCGCGGCTCTGGTGCGGGCGTTTGTGACGGTCTTGTTGCGTCATGGGAATATCGGGTCGCGCGAGACGGGACCTATCTCTAAAATCGCATCTGTTCATTGGGTACGCTCCCTGCGTTGATGTCTGTAGATGAATGAGGTAGCGAGTGGCCGGGCGGCTCGATCGCCGTGATGGCGTGGTGTGCTGCCGGCCAAGGAAGAGGAGAAGATGATCAGCCAGAAGCAGGAGCGGCGGGGTGACCGAGGAAGCGTCGGTCGCCAGGGGTGGCTTGCGCTCGCCCTTTGTGTCGCGCTCCTTGCCGGAAGTGTGGCCGGGTGGAGCCCTGGACTCCCTGGGCACCGCGCGACGGTCGCCGTGGCGGCCCAGCAGAGCGGGCTCGTCGACGTCATCGTGGTGCTGAAGGGCACTGCCGACCCGCGCGTCGTTGCCGCCCAGGCGCAGGTGAACGCGAAACTCCTGTACCACAACGTCTTTCGCGGGTTTTCCGCGAGGGTGCCGGCCGCGGCGATCGACGCCCTGGCCCGCAACCCCCAGATCTCGATCATCTCGGAGGACCTGCCGGTTCGGGCGCTTGCCCAGACGGTGCCGACCGGCGTCAAGCGCATTGGGGCGGATCAACACCCAACGGCGGCGATCGACGGGAAGGACGAGCGCGTGGACGCCGACGTGGCGATCCTCGACACCGGGATCGATCCGGCGCATCCCGACCTCAACGTCGCCGGTGGGATCGACTGCACCGGCACTGGGAGTTATGCCGATGACCACAGCCACGGGACGCACGTCGCCGGCACGGTCGGGGCCCTCGACAATGACATTGGGGTGGTCGGCGTTGCCCCGGGCGTGCGTTTGTGGGCGGTAAAGGTCCTCAACAGCGCCGGCAGCGGTTCCTCGTCGACGATCATCTGTGGACTCGACTGGGTCGTGGCGAACGCCGGGACGATCGACGTCGTCAACATGAGCCTCGGCGGCAGCGGCACGGACGGTTCGTGCGACTCCAATGCCTACCATAAGGCGATCTGCACCGTGGTCAACGCGGGTGTGCCAATCTTCGCGGCGGCCGGCAACGACGCCGTCAACGCCGCCTCGACCGTGCCGGCGACGTACGACGAGGTCATCACGGTTTCCTCCTTTACCGACTTCGACGGGAAACCGGGGGGGCTTGCGGCTCCGAGTTGCACCAGCGGCGGTGCCGACGACGCCTTCGCGACGAGCTACTCCAATTTCGGGGCCGACATCGACATCGCCGCTCCCGGTACGTGCATCCGCTCGACCGTACCCGGGGGTGGAGTGGGATTGAAGACCGGCACGAGCATGGCGACTCCTCACGTGGCTGGAGCGGCCGCGCTTTACCGCGCGGGGAATCCGGGCGCGAGTCCTGCCGCAGTGCGATCGTGGCTGTTGGGTTCCGCCCAGGCGCAGGGATCGGTCTTCGGTTTCGCGGGCGGTGTTAGCGGAGAACCTGTGCTGTCGCTTGGCACCGGTAGCGCGGCGGCGGTGACGCCGACGGCG
>JAXDKI010000508.1:0-6055 GCA_034667245.1 Thermomicrobiales bacterium
ACCGCGCGAGCGAGCGGATGCGCCTCGATCCGTTTCACCCAGTCCCGACTGCCGGCAATGATGCCCGCTTGTGGCCCCCCTAGGAGCTTGTCACCGCTCGCGGTGACGATCGCCGCACCGGCCGCGAGACTGGCGCCGATCGTCGGCTCCGGCCGGAGACCGAATCGCTGGGTGTCGACGAGCGCTCCGCTGCCGAGATCCTCGACGACGGAGATGCCGTCAGCCCTGGCGATCCCGGCTAATTCGGCGACCGAAGCCGAGGCCGTGAAACCCGTAATTTCGAAGTTGCTGGGGTGGACCTTCAGCAGAACGCCCGTCGCCCCGTCAATCGCGCCGGCATAGTCCCATGCGTACGTCCGATTCGTCGTACCGACCTCGACGAGGGTTGCACCACTCTGCCTGAGGACATCCGGGATGCGAAACCCGCCGCCGATCTCGACCGCCTCTCCGCGAGAGACGATCACCGATTTTCCGAAGGCCAGCGCAGACAGGGTCAATAAGACCGCAGCGGCGTTGTTGTTAACGACAAGCGTCTCCTCGGCACCCGTGAGCAGGCTCATCAGCGTCGAGATCTCGCGCATCCGGCCGCCGCGAAGACCGGAGTCCGGCTCGATCTCCAAGGGCACGTAGCCGGCCGCGACGGTCGCCATCGCCTCCGCCACCTCGACACTGACGGGCGCACGCCCAAGATTCGTGTGGATGACGACGCCGGTTGCGTTCAGGATCGGGGTCAGACGAGCTCGGCGGAGCGCCACAATCTCATCAAGCGCCTTCCGCTCGATCTCGCCCCGCGAGAGCGGAACACCCGTGGCGATGTCGACGCGCGCCTCGGCCAGTATGCGCTGAAGCAACGGTGTGAGCGTCGCGTCGGTGAAGCGCGTGCCGCCATCGCGGGCGAGTTGGAGAAGTGAGGAGACAGACGGGAGAGCTGCAAACGGATTAGGACCGTCGTCGACCGAGCGGGCTGGGGGATCCGACTCGTCCACCACGTCATGCCCTCAATCGGCAATTCGGGAGTCAGGGAACACAAGAACGGGGGAGCGCTGGTGCGCTCCCCCGAGATGGTCGGGGAGAGAGGATTTGAACCTCCGACCTCAGCGTCCCGAACGCTGCGCGCTAACCGGGCTGCGCTACTCCCCGAGCGCCTGGAATCGTAGCACACCGGCCGTTACCCTCGCAATGCCGAGTGCCTTGGCTGCCTTGGCGCCTTGTATCACGCATCCTCGCGCCCTCTGACTGACCCGGAAATGCGATTGGTACATCACCATCAAATCGACAGCGCTGGCGCTACTCAACGGCGACTCTCAGTGTTGTTCGCAACAACATGAATTGCCGAACCTGTTCAGCGTCCGTTCGCTTCGTCCGGACACACTGGTCCTCATGTAGGCAATCCGATCCAGCCCGTGAGGTGTCGAAGGCCGTCGCGCTGTGCTAGGATCGTTCATAGCGTCGGCACTGCCGCGTCCAGCCCGCGTAGCTCAGAGGATAGAGCGCCGCCGTCCTAAGGCGGGCGTCGGGGGTTCGAGTCCCTCCGCGGGCACCAATCGTGCTGCCTTTCCTTCCGATTCCCCCACTGCGTCTCCCGGCAGGCGATCGACCCTTCACGGCGAATACGAGACAAGGAGCGCGTTAGATGGACCTCGCCATCCGCGGCAACGACGTCGAGATCACGGATGAACTGCGCCAGTTCGCCAACCGTCGCGTCGAGGGAATGGACCGGCTCCTCGGTCGCGTCGTCGATGCCAAGCTCGAACTGCGCCGCACCCACCAGCGGACCGCCGCGGATGCTATCGCCGCCCAGATCACGATTCAGACCGGCCGCAACGTCCTCCGCGCGGAAGAGCGGGACAACGACGCGCAACGCGCCGTTGACAAGGTCATGAACAAGATCGAGCGCCAGGCGCGGCGTTACCACGAGAAGCGCTCCGATCGTCACGGGCCGCGCCCCGGCGCCCTGGACGAGTTTCCCTTGCCGACCGATGTCGACGCGGACGCGGAAGAAGCGGAGGGCGTCGCCTCCCTCGTTCGGACCAAGCGCTTCGGCGTCAAGCCGATGGACCCCGAGGAAGCCATCGAGCAGATGGAACTGCTTGGGCACGACTTCTACCTGTTCCACAACGCCGAGGAATCCCAGATCAACGTCGTCTACCGTCGCCGCGACGGCACCTACGGTCTCCTCGCCCCCGAGCGTTCCTGACGCTTCAGTTGCCAGTTGCCAGTTGCCAGTTGTCAGTCGGATTGGGACCGGCCAGGCTCTGCCTCAGTGCCCGGCGCTCGGTGAACGGCACGTTTCTGGCAACCGACAACTGGCAACTGCCCACTGACTACCCGTAATTTGCTATCATTTTTGTAGTGGCTTCGCTGATGATCGCGCTGGCGAAGCGAGGCGCACGCTGGCCCTCGGCGTGCGTGTGGAATGGACACGGTTCCACCTGAGAACCGGTGACCGGCGTCGTCGCGATGAGCCGCCGTCAGGCGGAAAGGATGCCAACTCGGTGGAGCACTACGACTTCACCGGACCGTCCGTCTTCGGATATGAGACGGACACGGTTCGGCGGGTAGCGTCGATCTCGGTCCATACCTCTCCGCTCGCGACCCTTGGCGGCAAGGACGCGGGCGGTATGAACGTCTACGTCCGTGAACTCTCCTGCCACACCGCTCGCCTCGGTCTCCCCGTCGATGTCTTCACCCGCCGCACCGATCCGAACGCCCCTGACACCATCTCCATCTGCCCGGGTGTCAACCTCGTCAACATCACGGCCGGTCCGGCCGCCCCCGTCGATAAGAATCAGCTCTTCGAATACCTCCCCGAATTTGCCGAAGAAATGGTCCTCTACTCGCTGCGCAACGGCGTCCGCTACGATGTCGTTCATGCTCACTACTGGCTGTCGGGCTGGGTTGCCCATCTTCTGAAGCGATACTGGGATACCCCCTTCGTCCAGATGTTCCATACGACCGCCCACATGAAGAATGCCGTCTCTCCGATCGGACAGCACGAGACCGCACTCCGCGCCCGCATCGAATCACAGCTGGTCGGTCTGGCCGACAGTCTGATCGCCGCCAACCCGGACGAGCGCGCCGATCTGATCTGGCGACAACGCACGCGGGCCGAGAAGATCTGTACGATCCCGCCCGGCGTCGACGTCGACCTCTTTACCGCGCGCGATCGTGGGATCTGTCGCGCGGCCCTTGAGATTCCCGCGAACGAACGCGTCGTCCTCTTCGTCGGCCGGGTCGATCCGATCAAGGGGATCGACACGTTGCTTTGCACGGAAGCATTCCTCGACCGGGCCGGCACTGAGGCAACGATCATCTTCGTCGGCGGCGATCTCGACGCCGACGGCGAACCGACCGGTCCGCTGAGAGAGGTCGTCGCGGAGGCGTCGAAGCTTAACGTGGTGTCCCGGTTCCGCTTCGTCGGCTCGCAACCGCAGGAGCGATTGCCGCTCTTCTACGGTGCTGCCGACGCCGTTGTGGTGCCGTCACGGTACGAGTCGTTCGGCTTGGTCGCGGTCGAAGCGATGGCCTGCGGCCGACCTGTCGTGGCCTCCCGCGCCGGCGGTCTTACCTTTACGGTCGAGGACGGTACGACCGGCTATCTGGCCCCGGTCGGTGACTTTGGGCTCTTCGCCGAGCATCTGGCGCGGATTCTCGAGGATTCGGACTTGCGCGACCGCCTCGGCGCGAACGCGCACGAAAGCGCACAGCGATTCGCCTGGGGTTCGGTCGCGGAGTCGGTGCAGCACGTCTACGAGAGGTTGTCGGCGGGCCAGCGGGCGAATCTTTGCTGCCCGCAGGAGATTTTCGCGTAGGGCGCGACGGGCGACGAATCGGTCGGGGCGTCCGGCCGAGCGCCGCACGTACCTGGCGCCGAATACTAGCCCGCCGTCTTCTTCTCCCGCTCGCGGAGTTCCTTGTAGAACTTCTTGGTCTTGGGGACCGGTTTCGCGTCTTCGGCGGCCTTTCGCTCGCGCATCGCCACCGACGCGACGTCGAGTTCCTCTTCGAGGCGCACCAGGTCGTTGTAGACGCGCACATTCTTGTCCGCCGCCGGCGTCCGTGCCAGCATCCGGACGAGCTGGAGCAACGAGTTGCTCGAGGCGGAGGCCGCCGCCGGCAGTGCCGCGCGGCGCATGATCTGATCGACGGCCTCCAACGTCGCCGGATCGGCGTCGTTCTCGACGAGGCGCTCGCGGATCGTACGGAGTCCGTCCAGAACGTTCATCGTGCTTCTCCTTCGACTCCTTCGATCCCGTTGGGACCGCGTTCCCGCGGTCCTTATCGTCGCCGGAGTATAGCATCGGCGCTTGCCGCTCCGGCCGAAATTGCCCCGTCGTGGTACCATTATCGTGATGAGTTGCCAGGGGTGCGCGGCGCGCTGAGAGTGTGGCCAATGCGGTCACCAACCCTCCGAACCTGATCCGGGTCATACCGGCGAAGGGACGGCAACGACCCGAGAGATGGGGTCAGCAGAGCGCCGACGGCCTTCGCCGTCGGCGTTTTTCGTTTCCAGGGGCGCAAACATGGTTTCGTCTTCCCCGCTATTGCTCGGCGCCCTTCCCAAGGCGCTGACCGTCGCCGGATCAGACTCCGGCGGTGGTGCCGGCATCCAGGCCGATCTCAAGACCTTTGCGGCGCTCGGCGTCTACGGCACGTCGGCCCTGACCGCCGTGACCGCGCAGAACACCCAGGAAGTGCTCGCAATCGCGGAGGTACCCGAGGAGGTCGTCGCCGCGCAGATCGACGGCGTCCTCGAAGACATCGGGACCGACGCCGCGAAAACCGGCATGCTCTCCGGGGCCTCGATCATCGCGACTGTCGCCGACCGCCTCGAAGCCTGGGGGGTGACGAACCTGGTCGTCGATCCCGTCATGGTCGCCAAGAGCGGCGATCGCCTGCTCCAGCTCGACGCCATCGAGACGCTCCGGACCACCCTCCTCCCCCTCGCCCTCGTCGTCACGCCGAATCTCCCTGAGGCCGAGGTCCTCTCCGGTCTGACCATCCATACGGAGGAGGACGCGCGTCAGGCCGCGGCGGCGATCGCCGCGCTCGGTCCCCGCTTTGTCGTCATCAAGGGCGGTCACCGTCTCGACGCGCCGATCGACATCGTCTACGACGGTCGTGATTATGTCGACTTACCCGCTGACCGGGTGGAGACCACGAACACCCACGGGACTGGCTGCACTTTCTCCGCCGCGATCGCCGCGCATCTGGCACGCGGGTTGGGTCCGATGGATGCGATCGCGGCCGCCAAGAAGTTCGTGACGGCCGCTCTGAGGTCGAGTTACCGGATCGGGAGCGGCCACTCACCGGTCAACCATTTTCATTCCGTCCGCCTTGTCGAGGACTCGTTCGTGGCTCAGTCCCTGGAGGAACGATAGATGTTGATGCGCGAAGATCGCCCGCTGACGATCGCGGGCAAAACCTTCTCCAGCCGCCTGATGGTCGGTACCGGCAAGTACCGGTCGAGCGAAGAGATGAACGCCGCCTTCGCGGCCTCGGGCACCGAGATCATCACCGTCGCCCTCCGCCGGATCGACTTCGACGACCCGAAGAGCCGGTCGGTGCTCGACGACGTCGATTGGAACCGCTACACGATTCTTCCCAACACGGCGGGCTGCCAGACCGCCGATGAAGCGATCCGGATCGCACGCATGGCCAGGGCGATGGAGCTCTCCAACTGGGTCAAGCTTGAGGTGATTCCCGATCCCAAGTACCTCCTCCCCGATCCGATCGGCACGCTCGAAGCTGCCCGGGTCTTGATCGACGAGGGATTCGTCGTCCTCCCCTACATCGGCGCCGACCCTGTCCTGGCGCGGCGGATGGAGGAGCTCGGCACCGCTACGGTCATGCCCCTCGGTTCGCCGATCGGCTCGGGACAGGGACTCGTCAGCATCGAGGCGATCAAGATCATCGTCGAGCAGGCGAGCGTTCCCGTCGTCGTGGATGCCGGTATCGGCGTGCCGTCGGACGCCGCGCAGGCGATGGAAGCGGGAGCCGACGCCTGCCTGGTGAACACGGCCATCGCCCTGGCTGAAGACCCCGCGCTGATGGG
>JAXDKI010000509.1:0-5792 GCA_034667245.1 Thermomicrobiales bacterium
CAATCGCCCGCCGCACCCGCGGCTCCATCATCTCCATCCCTCCCAGAGGCCAGGCGGAAGGCCGGACTCGCCTGCAGCCTCAGCGCTCCCAGAAATCTATCCTTTCAGACGACTGACGACTGACGACGCTCCCGCCTTCTGTCGCCCGCCCCCGTGGTAGCATACGAACGGTCCCCGAGGCAGCGCGAGGTCGCCGATGTTCTGCACCGTCTGCGCCACCGCCAACCCGCTCCCCGCCGAACGCTGCGCTACCTGCGGCGCCGGTCTCGTTCAGACCACTCCCCGCCGCAATCGCGCCACAGCTCCCCACTCCCGAAGTCACCGGTCGGGCCGGCTGCGCGGGAAGTTCGGCCGCGCACTCACCCTCGTCCCCCTCGTTCTCGTCCTCACCGCCGGCGGCACCGTTGCCGCACGGTACCACTCTGAGCGGTCCGGACTCGCCGCCGCCTACGACCGCGCCGAGCGTGCCCTCGCCGCCGGTGACTACGACGCCGCCATCGCCGCCTTTGCCCAGGCCGGGAGTTATCGCGACGCCCCTGGTCGCCGCGGCGCCACCCAGCGCGAGCTCGCGCCCTACCGTGACGCCTACTACGACGGCGCCGCCGCGCTCGACGCTGGCCGCTACGACGACGCCATCGCCGCCCTCCTTCCCGTTGCCCGCGCACTCCCGATGTACCACGATGTCCTCTCCCTCCTCGACGAGGCCCGCGCTCAACGCGACGGTGACCTCGCCCGCGACGCCGAGGTCGCCATTGCCCGCCACGACTGGCTCGCCGCGGACCGCGCCCTCTCCCAACTCCTCGCCGCCGATCCCAAGAATGGCGAGCTCGCCGGGCGCTTGGCCGCCCTCCGCCGCGACCACGCCCCGATCCTCTTCACCCGCGACGCCGGCCTTTACGTCGTCGGCCCCGATCTCGCCGATGAACGCCTGATCGCCGACGCCCTCCCCGCCGCCGCCCCGGCCTGGAGTCCCGACCGGTCTCGGATCGTCTTCTTCTCCCCCAACCCCGACGCCCTCGGCGTCGCCGACCTCTACGTCGTCGATGTCGATGGCACCGATCTCCGTCGGATTGCCGAGCTCGCCCTGATGGACTGGTGGCCGGCCTGGAGCCCAGACGGCACCAGGATCGCCTACAGCAGCGCGGCCAGCTTCAGCATCAACGAAGAGCGCGGCTTCGCCAGCACCCACGTCGTCGACCTCGCCACCGGCGTCGACACCGACCTCACCGGCGGGCATTTCACCAGCGCCACCTCCGCCACCTGGTCTCCCACCGGCGACCGGCTCGCCTTCGTCAGCCGGCGCGTCTACAGCTCGATCGGTCTCGGCAACGTCCGCTCCAGCGAAGGCGAAGTCTTCGTCGCCGACTTCGCCACCGGCGAGATCACCAGCATCACCGACGATCGTCTCCCCGGCGCCGTCCGCGTCACCTGGTCTCCCACCGAAGACAAACTCCTCGCCTTGACCGGCGAGGACAACGCCGCCTCCTACGGCCAGCCCCGGACCGCCATCCATCTCATCGACCTGACAACCGGAAACATCGAGCAGCTGACACCGCGCACCCAGACAGTGGGTCCCCCCTATTGGTCGCCGGAGGGCACCCGCTTCGCCTACGTCGAAGGCAACACCGACCAGGGCAACTCCGTCGTCCGCGTCCGCTGGCTCGCCGGCCGCCGGGAAGCCGGGATCGGCGTCTCCCACCCGATCACCACCATGCTCACCTGGTCGCCGGACGGCAAGGCGCTGATCGCGATGGCCTCCCGTCCGGAGCAAGGCTCGACCCTGATCCCGCTCCCCGACGGCACCGGCTCCCAGGTCAACCTCCCGATCACCTTCGACCTCGACCCCAACCTCGGACCGCTCCAGTGGAGCCCCTTCAACCCGGCGCACCCACCTGCCCCGCCAAGCTACGGCGGCACCGCCCTCGACGCCACTTCGAGGCGTGAGACGTGAGGAGCGCAAACCGTCATACTCAGTCCTCAGTCCTCAGTCCTTTATCAAGGAGTCCCCATTGTCCCAGCCCAACACCCGGCGTCCCGACGGTGTCGAATGGAACGCCGCCGTCTATCATCGCGTTGCCCAACCGCACGTCAGCTGGGGCGCCAAAGTCCTCGCCCGCCTCCACCTCCGCGGCGACGAGACCGTCCTCGACGCCGGCTGCGGCACCGGTCGCCTCACCGCCGAGCTGTTGGAGCTCCTCCCACAGGGCCGCGTCATCGCCTTCGACCGCTCCCAAAACATGCTCGACAAGGCGCGAGAAGAACTGGAGCCTCGCTTCGGCGACCGCGTCCGCTACGTCCAGGGCGACCTCCAGACCATCAGCCCCGCCACCATCGGCGAATCCGTAGACGTCGTCTTCAGCACCGCGACGTTCCACTGGCTCCCCGACCATCCCCATCTCTTCGCCGGTCTCTTCGCCCTCCTCCGCCACGGCGGCCGGTTGGAGGCACAGTGCGGCGGCGGCCCCAACATTGCCGCCGTCCGCACCCGCGCCGGCGAGCTGATGGCCTCACCTCCCTACGCCCCCTTCTTCGCCGGTTGGTCCGGTCCCTGGCACTTCGCCGACGACGTCACCACCGCCGACCGCCTCCGCGATGCCGGTTTCGTCGACGTCGCCACCACGCTGGAAGAGGCGCCGACCCTTCTTCCCGATGCGGCGACCTACCACGACTTCCTCCGCGACGTCGTCTTCGGCTCCCACCTCGCCCGCATCCCGGACGACGACCTCCGCCATACCTTCGTCGATACCCTGACCCGCCAGTCGGCAGGCGACGATCCCCCCTTCGCCCTCGACTACTGGCGCCTCAACATGAGCGCGCGCAAACCGTAGCCGTCAACGGCGAATGGGGGAGCATGGGGATGGTTACCGTGAGAAGCCCAGATCGAGGAGGAGACTCAGCCGCCTAGCGGGCTGGCGCTCTCGTCGGCGGGTGGTGGCCCGGTCACTGGTGCCGGTGGCGACTCGATCACGGCGTCGATCTGCCAGCGATCGCCAGTCCGCGCAAACACGAGGACTTTGGACGTCTCCCCGACCGTCGGATAGTGGCTGACCAGGATCGCGCTCACCCGCCCGTCCGGCAGCAGCCGTACGTCGCGCACCGCGACCACCGTCTCCTGCTCCTGCGGCGGCAGCGGACGGACCGGCGCCTTCAGCACCTCGAGCTCTTCCGGGGTGAGCGGTCCTTGTCGCCGGAAGTGGTCGTCGCTGAAGTGGACGAAGGCGCGTAGCGGCGCGCCGGCATTGAACGCCGCAATCACCTCGCGCGCGACCAACATCACCGCCGCGACCGTCTGGGCGCTCGCCGGCGTCCCCTCCCGAATCTCCGCCAGCGAGGGCACAGCCGTCCCCAACCGCCGGCCCCGCCCCTTCCGGCCCAGCGCGATGATCTCTTCGACGGTGCGATCGGGGATCCGCTCCTCGTCGGTCGGCGCCGCGTCCTCCTCGCCCAGGCTCCCAGTTCCCTGCGTGACCACCACCCCGCGCTCCCGCAGACCCACGATCGCGCGCGCGAGCGCGATGTCGTCGCCCGGTACCCGTTGGGCAAGCTCGGCGAGGGTGCCGGCGCCTCGTGCCAGAGCTTCGACCACCCGCGCCTCCCAACCGTTCAACCCGTCGAGGGGCATCGGTGCCGGATTGGCGAGTCCCAATCGCGTTCCGGGCGGCGGGAGCAGCGAGCGCAGCGTGACCGTCTCGTCGGCGCGACGCGAGGCTTCGAGCACGATCCCATCGGTGTTGAGCATGACGAGTGCGGTCGCGGCGCGCGGTGCCGCGTCACGGCTGAAGATGAACGTTCCCCGCCTAGCGACGATCACCCGCGTCAGCGCCTCGATGCACTGCTCTTCCGCCCCGCGCGCGAGGTCGGCGCGCGTCACCGAGCCGCTTTGGAGCAGGATCTCGCCGAGGGGTCGGGCGCTTCCCGATTCTTCCTGCTCGAGGACCGCGGCTTCCAATCGGGCCGGATCGATGATGCCACGACGGACCAGCATCTGCCCGATCCGCAACCCGTGGTTGGACGACGACACGGAGACGAGTCGGCCCTGCTCGAGGAAGAGTTGGACCTCCTCCCCCTCCAGCGAGATCGCGAGCCGGCCAGTGTGGAGGCGCCGCGCCAGCACCGACAGGAGATCGGCCACGTTGACGTCGCTCGTCTCGCCCATGAACGCCACGCGCTGCCCCTCCCGATCGTGTTGATGGTTCAACCGGTTCCCCGTGCGCCTGCTCGCGGCGCACACGCCGGCGCGTCACGTATCACGTAGCGTAGCCCCGCACCGGTGCCGGTCAACATGCCCCACCGGTCCTATCGCCCCAACGACGAGGAGTCGCCATCTTGCCGCCTTCGTCCATCAGACTATCAACCGCCGAGGTCGTCGCTATGATCCGAGCCTGGTGTCCCGAACTCCTGGTACCAATGGGCTATTTCTTCCCCTTCAGGACGAGTTAGGTCGATGGTACTTGTAGTCTCTGCCACCGTCCTCCCCGGTTCGGGCAGGACAATGCTCGACTTACCGGCTCGTACCGAGAGGATAGATGATGGCCCGCACCGTACTCGTCGCTGACGATGAACCACCCATTCGGGACCTTGTCGGCGAGATCCTGAGGGCCGCAGGCTACGAGGTCTGTCTGGCGACCGACGGGCTCGACGCCCTCGACCAGGCGCTGACGATCCGCCCCGATCTGGTCCTAACCGACTTCAAGATGCCGAATCTGGACGGTCTCGCGTTGGCCAAACGTCTGCGCGAGCGCGATCACTCCCTGCCGATCCTCTTGATGAGCGCCGCACCGCCGTCCGTCACCTCGCCGGGTATCGAGTTCATCCGCAAGCCGTTCAACATCCCCCAACTCGTCAACGCCGTCGCCAGTGCCCTCGCCGTCGAGGCGTAGCTTCCTCTCTCTCCCTCCCCGCCCACCGCCCTCGCCCCGATAATGTCGGGAGCGAGGAACGACGCGAGCGCATGCAGGGAGGGGCACGAAGGATGGCTGAGACGACGGGACGGGACGTGATTGTTATCGGCGGCGGGTTGGTGGGGTGGAGTACGGCCTACCGTCTCGTCCGCGCCGGACTCGGCGTGACCGTCGTCGACCGCGCCGATCCCGGTCAGGCGACCGCCGCTGGTGCCGGCATCATCGCCCCCGGCACCAGCTTCCGACCCCTCCCGGCCTTTTATCCCTTCGGCAGTGCCGCCGTCGCCTACTACCCCACCCTCCTCGCCGAGCTGGCCGAGGACGGCGAGACCAACACCGGCTACGAGGTCGTCGGTTGCCTCTTCGTCGCCCAAAACGACGATGAAGCAGCGCTCCTCCCGAAAACGATGCAGACCATGGCCGAGCGCCGCGACAGCGGCATGGGCAACATTGGCGACCTCTCGCTCGTCGATGGGACAACGGCCAGGTCCCTCTTTCCTCCCCTCGCCGACCTGCCGTCCGCGATCTACATCAGCGGCGTGGCCCGCGTCAACGGCCGCCTCTTCCGGGACGCGCTCCGCCGCGCCGCCGAAAAGCGCGGCGCCGTCACCCTCACCGCAACCGCCGAACCGGTCATCGAAGGCGACCGCGCGGTCGGCGTCCGTGCTGATGGCCGACTCCTCGCCGCGAGCGCGGTCGTCGTCGCCGGCGGCGCATGGTCCAACGACCTGGGGGACGCGATCGGTCTTCGGCTCCCGGTCGAACCCCAGCGCGGGCAGATCATCCACCTGGACCTGCCCAACACCGACACCGGCTCCTGGCCCATCATTCAGGGATACTTCGACCACTACCTCCTCACCTTCCGCCCCAACCGGGTGGTGATGGGCGCCA
>JAXDKI010000510.1:0-4988 GCA_034667245.1 Thermomicrobiales bacterium
GCGCGCTTGCCGTCACCGATACGACGAACGGGGTGGCACGAAATCGACACGGTATCCGACCAGATAGCGACGCGTTTCGTTCCGTCGTGCCTATGCCATCGCACAGGAACGACGTCAGATGACGTTGTGCTCCTGGGCCAGGACGCCTTCGCGAAAGCGCGATGGGCGGAAGGGGGAGATATCAACCGTCTTCGCCGCGCCGTCGAGGATCAGCTCTGCCATGCAGACGCCGATCGCCGGCCCCTGCATGAACCCGTGACCGCTGAAACCGGCGGCCACCGCAAGGCCGTCCGGTTCGCCGACGAAACCGAGGACCGGATTGTCATCCGGCGTGATCTCGTAGAACCCGGCCCAGCCGCGGAGGACGTTGGCCTCCTCGAACGCCGGCACGCGGGCGACGAGCGCCTCGACGTTCTGGATCAACCAGTCCTCGTCGACGGTCTTGTTGAAGCTGCTCGGCTCGTCGCGGTTGCCCATGCCGAAGAGGAAACCGCTGCTCTCGGGATGAAAGTAGAGGCCCGTCGCGAAGTCGATCGTCATCGGCAGCGTCGGCGGCAGCGTGGCGAACGGTTCGGTGATGAAGCTCATCCGCCGGTAGGGATCGACCGGAATCTCGACCCCGGCCAGTTTCCCAACCAGCCGCGTCTGCGGACCCGAGCAGACGATCGCCAGCGGCGTAGCGATCGCTCCCCCCGCCGTCTCGACCGCGGTCACGCGCCCGTTCTCGACGCGAATCCCGGTGGCCGCCGTCTCCTCGCGGAACTCGACGCCGAGGCGCCGCGCCGCCCGTGCGAAGCCGATCGTGGCCGCGAAGGTGTCGCACCAACCATCCTCGGGGCAAAACGTGCCGCCGTAGACGTCGTCCAGCACGACGTGGGGATTGATCTCGGCGATCTCCTCCGGTGTGACCCAACGGGCTGGCACACCGAGTCGCTGCTGGAGCGCGAGGTTCCGGCGGAAGACGGGCTCTTCCGCCGCGTCGGTCAGGAGAAAGAGGTATCCCTGTTGGCGCAGGCTGACGTCCTGATCGAATCGCTCGTGGAACGTCTCCCAGACCCGGACGCTGTAGGTCGCGAGGCGGACATTCGTCTCGGTCGAGAACTGTTGCCTGATCCCGCCCGCGGCGTCGGACGTCGCACCGCGGCCGATCGTGTCCTTCTCCAGGACCACGATGTCGGTCAATCCACGGTCTGCCAACGCGTGCGCGATCGCGCACCCCATGATCCCCGCACCGATGATGACGGCGTCCGCCGTAGTCCGCACTTTGTTACTCCATTGCGATTCGCCCGGAGGAATGAATCTCCGGCGCGCCGTAAAAAGCTCCTGATCCAGGACGCGACGTTGATGGGAGACTTCGTCGCTATCGTGCTTCGTGCCGCGAAGAATCGCCCGCGGCTCCTCGTCTTCCTTCGCATGCCGAATTCAACGGTCGGAATGATCCGACTGCTTTCGCTTACGGGCGATTCGACCTTCCTGAGATGCACATCGCGCGGAGCGTGCTCCCTACTCGTTCAGGATGCCCCGGGGGCTGCGAAAGAGCTCACTCAATGGCAGTTGGAAACCGGGCAGCACGTCCTCACCGTCGAGGACATCGCCTTCACCAAGGATCTGCTCGGGGCCGATTGGCCGAAACACCGTCACCGTCTGCTGCATTGGCCGCACGAGCCAGACGAGCCTGACGCCGCCAGCAAGGTAAATCGCAACCTTCTCGAAAATCTCGGCCTCGGTGTTCGAGGGCGACTTGACCTCGACGACGAGATCCGGGATGCGTCGGGAGTAGCCCTCGGCGAATTCGCTGCCAGGCAGTCGATCAGCGGAGATGAACGCGATATCCGGAGCGAGCCACGAAGGGGGGCTGCCGGGGAACACGAAGCGCGAGTCGGAGATGAACACTTCGCCCAGGTCGTGCTGGAGCACGAACCCACCGACGTACGCCATAGCACGACCGCCGATGGCACCGTGCTTCTCGCTCATCCCCTCCACCTCGCGCAGGACACCCCGGATCAGCTCGTAGCGCTCCGCCTCCGGCCCCATCGCCTCGACGTCTTCGATTGTCATGAGCCGAGTCGCGACCATCGAGGTACCGTCCTTCGCTCGTGCTACGCCAACAGAGCGGGTTCCCACCGATCCCTACGTCGCCATGTTAGCACTCCCCGGTGACGCTCCGAACACGCAAAGAGGGCAGAAACGAAACAGGCCGGGGAAGTGCTCCCCGGCCTGTTTCCGCTTGAACCTTTTCCGAAGGGTTACGCGCCCCGCCGCCGCCATTCGCCGTTCACGGCGCGGACAATGAACGGTGACATCTCGGCGCTACTCAGATCTTCGTCCTCGTCCTCTTCGTCGTCGCCGCCGCCGTCGTCGGCGACCGGTGTCTCGTCTCCGCCGTTATCGTCGCCGACCTCTTCCTCGACGTCCTCGTCGCTGTCATCATCAACGTCGTCGGCGTCGTCCTGACTGTCGTCTTCACCCTGGTCGTCATTGACGTCTTCGTCGACGTCGTCGTTGACATCCTCCTCGACGTCGCCATCGTCGACGTCATCCGGGGAGTCTGAACCACTGTCGTCCGTTTCCTCTTCCTCGACGTCGTCGGTGTCGTCGCTGAAATCGTCCTCGAAGTTACCGTCGTCGACATCGCCGTCGTCAACGTCGTCGACGTCCTCCCCGCTGTCTTCGGAGTCGCCGTCGTCGAAGTCACCGTTCTCCTGCTCGTTCTCCTGCTCGTTCTCGTCCTCATCGAAGCGGGCACTGGCCCCACGCTGCTGTGCGCCACCAGCGGCGTCGACGACGTTTACCCACCCGCTCCCGAAGAACAGAGCAAAGGCGAGACAGAGCGCCAAGACCAAACCGCGCCGGATCAGATCTACCACCATCGGGCACCTCCTGTATCGATGTCGCGATCACCGGCCGCACCGGCCATTCGGCAACACCGCTTCCGCATACCAACCCAGTAGAGGAGGTCGACCCTGCTCCTGATACATGCCGGCCCTCCCACATAGCGAGAGGGGGCACTTTGCCGGGTGATTCAGCGCCGCCGACGTCCCTGCTTGTCGTCTGGCAAAGACTCCGATTACCCTCCTGGTCACCGGACCAACGCGACGAGCCAGATCCGCGAACTCGACGCTCGATGCTCGACAGTAGAAGCTCCTGCAAGGAGGATTCTCGGCGTGACGACGACCTACGACGCGCTCATCGTCGGCGGCGGGCACAACGGCCTCGTCGCTGCCTGCTACCTGGCGAAGGCCGGCTTCTCCGTCTGCGTCCTCGAGCGGTATCACGAGGTGGGCGGCGCCGCGTTCACGCAAGAGATCCACCCCGGATTCCACGTCTCCGAGGGCTCCTACGTTCTCTCGCTGATGCCGCGCAAGATCCTCGACGAGCTCGGCGCCTGGGACGGCATCCATCTCATCCGCCGCAATCCCCGCTTCTTCATGCCCTTCCCGGATGGGCGGTCGCTCACCTCGTGGGAGGACGAAGATCGCTTCCTCGAGGAGATCGCCAAATTCTCGAAACGGGATGCGGCGCGCTATCCGCACTACGACGCGTTCGTCGAAAAGGCGTCGGAGGTGATGGACCGCTTCATCCTCCGCCAGCCGCCGAGCTTCGCCGAGTTCGCGGCCGAGTTCCGGACTCCGGAGGAGGCACGGATCTTCCAGAAGATGGTCCTCGGTTCCGCCGCCGATGTCGCCGAGTACTTCTTCGAGAGCGAGCAGATGCAGGCCGTGGCTTGCGCCTTCGGGCTGATCGGCACGTTCCGAGGTCCGCGCGACGCCGGCACCGCCTACGTCAAGCTCTACCACGCGATGGGCACCGTCACCGGTAAGCGTGGGCAGTGGGCCTATGTCCGCGGCGCGATGGGCGCGGTCAGCCGCTCCTTGAAGCACGTCGCGCTCAAGGAGGGCGTGACGATCCGGACCAATGCCGAGGTCGCCCAGATTCGCGTCGAGAACGGCCGTGCGATCGGAGCAGTGACCGTGGACGGCGAGGAGTTCCACGCGAGGATCGTGCTCTCCAACGCCGATCCCAAGCGGACCTACCTCAAGCTCGTCCAACGCACGGAGCTCCCCACCGACTTCGTCGCCGACGTCGAGGCGATCCAAATCACCTCTCCTGTCATGAAGATCAACCTCGCCCTCTCCGAGCTCCCACGCTACGTCGCGGCCGGCGACGATCAACGCCGGGCGCAGACCGGGGGCGTCTTCATCGGGCCCAGCATCGACTACTTCCAGCGCGCCTTCGAGGACGCGCGGAACGGTCGACCCTCCGACGTGCCCTTCTTTAGCGTCCACACCCAATCGGCCGTCGATCCGACGGTCGCACCAGAGGGCAAGCACACGCTCTCGATCTTCACTCAGTACTTCCCCTACGACCTCGCCGAGGGAACCTGGGACGAGCGCCGCGAGGCAATCGCCGACCACGCGATCAGCCGCTTTGCCGAGTACGCCCCGAACATCGAGGGTGCCGTCATTGCCCGTCAGGTCCTTGCCCCGCCCGACATCGAGGCCCGCTTCGGTCTCACCGGCGGTCACATCTTCCAGGGCGAGCTCGTCCCGGAGCAGGCGTTCGACCTCCGCCCCGTCCCCGGCAGCTCCACCTACGAAGGACCGATCCGCGGGCTCTACCTCTGCGGCTCCGGCGCCTGGCCGGGCGGCTGCGTCATGGGCGCCCCCGGCCATAACGCGGCGCACGAGGCGATCGCCAACCTCAGGGCGAAGCGGCATGATTGACGGACCACCTGCACCTCGCATGCGCCACGGAGACGAGGAATGGGCGACAGCGTCGATCAGTCTCCACGAAGGGAGCTAGTGAACGAGTTCTTGAGCGCTGGTTGACCGAGCAGCAGAGAATGCGCAACTTCTGCCACAACCTGCGGGGAGATGCCAACTGGAGCGGATGATGTGGCGAAGATTCGATACGAAACGATCGGTGATCTCGACGAATATGAGTTTGTACCTCCGAGAATCACCTCTTCCCGGCCGCGTCGAGCGGCC
>JAXDKI010000511.1:0-3369 GCA_034667245.1 Thermomicrobiales bacterium
TGCGCGTTCTTGGGTGGTGCCGACGTTAATATGCTCGCCACCGACCCGATTGACTTAAGGGAGCAACTGGTTTCCTATCTGTAACTTACGCCGTTGAAATCGCTACACGAGGAGAACCTTCGCTCCGCGCGGGATGACCCCGGGGGTGGGGTGCTCGGGACGCACAGTCCCGAGCGAATGCGAAGAACCTTTTGCTGCTTGTTGGCATTAGCCAGCGATTAGCCGGCGTAGGCGACTTTGACGGAGCGGACGCCGGGAAGGTCGTCGGCGAGCGTTTGCCAGGTGTCGCCGCCGTCGGTGCTGGCGAACAGGACGCCGTCGCGGGTGCCGAAATAGACGCCGGTGGCGTCTCGGTTGTCGGTGGCCATCCCCTCGCGGAGGACGCTCGTCTCGCCCTCCGGGAGACCGGCCGTGCTTTCGGTCCAGGAGGCACCTTCGTCGTTCGATCGCCAGACCGAGAGCCGGCCGGGGGTGCGGATGGTGTTACCGTCTTCGGGGATGACGAAGATCGAGGGCTGCGGGCCGGTGCCGACGGCGATCGGGAACCCGAAGTCGGTCGGGAGCCCAGCATTGATGCTCTGCCAGGTGAGTCCGCCATCGCCGCTGCGGTAGGCGCCCAGGTGGTTTTGTTGGAAGAGGACGTCGGGATTGGCAGGGTGGACGACGGCCTTATGGACGCAGCGATGGACACCCGGATGCGAAACCGAACCGTCCGGGAACGCCATCTCCGCAAAGTCGGCGACACCCTCGTTGACCGGATACCACGTGACGCCGTCGTCGTCCGAGCGGAACAGCCCGGCGCAGGAGATGCCGGCGTAGATGCGGCCGGGCCGCTTCTCTGCCAGGATGATCGTGTGGAGGCATAGTCCGCCCCCGCCTCCGTACCATTCGCCGCGTGTCTCGTGGCCGTTGAGCCCTTCGATCGGCCTCCAGGTCGTGCCGCCGTCGTCGGAGCGGTAGAGGGCGGCGGGCATGATCCCGGCGAAGACGGTCTTCGGTTCCTCCGCTCTGCCCGGCGCGACGTGCCAGACGAGTTCGGCCGGCAGCGGGTCTCCCATGGCTTCCCAGGTACCGCCGAGATTTGCGCTCCGGTAGACGCGGGCGTCGCCATTGTTTGCGGCCGCCCAGAGGGAGCCGTCGCGCGGATCGAAGGAGGCGTGGCTGACGTCGCACCCGGTAAAGAAGGGACCGCTTCGCTCCCAGTTTTGTCGCTCCGTGTCGCTGGTGAAGTGGTAGAGGCCGTCCTTCGTTGCGGCGAGGACGACGACCCGCTCCCCGTCGGGGTGCCCGATGAGGTCCCGCTGTGCCATGGCGACTTCCCTCTCCGTGGTGGTCCATTGCGGGGCGATTCCATCCTGTACGTACATAGTACACACGTTCGCCATCGTACGCAAGAGGGTACGTACGAAGGAACGTCCATAGACGGCACGTGCCGGAATGCCGGGTGCGACGCTGCAACGAGCCCCGGTGGACCGGCACCAGCGACCCGGTGCTATGATCTCGGCGGACGTGGCAAGCGCCGCCAGCAACGGGTACGCCGGAGAAGATGAGGGAAAACGATGCCTGCGAATGGGCAATATGATGCCATCGTCATCGGTGGCGGACATAACGGATTGGTCGCCGCATCCTACCTGGCCGGCGCGGGACTGAATGTCTGCGTGCTCGAGCGATACAAGGAGGTCGGGGGCGCGGCGATCTCTGAAGAGGTTGTGCCGGGATTCACCTTCTCGGTGGGGTCGTACGTGCTCTCGCTGGCGCCGCGCCAGATTCTGGACGAGCTCGGCGCGATGAAGGAGGGGATCGAGTTCGTCGAGCGGAACCCGCGCTTTTTCGCGCCCTTTCCCGACGGTTCGTCGCTGACCTACTGGAACGACCATCAACTCTGGCTCGACCAGATCCGGCGCATCTCGCCGAAGGACGCCAAAGCCTACGACCACTACGACGCGTTCCTTGAGCGAGCCTGTCAGGTGATGGACAAGTTCATCCTGCGCCGGCCGCCGTCGTGGGCGGAGGTGGCCGCCGAGTTCCGGACGCCGGAGGACGCGCTGATCTTTCAAAAGTTCTACCTCGGGTCGGCTGCCGACATCGCGGAGTACTTCTTCGAGAGCGAGCAGATGCGCGCCGTCGTAGCGGCAACCGGGATCATCGGCACCTTTCGTGGACCGCGAGATCCGGGAACGGGGTATGTGAAGCTCTACCACTCGATGGGGATGTCGACCGGACATCGCGGGCGCTGGACGTACGTCCGGGGCGCGATGGGGGCGATCACCCAGGCGCTGGCGCGCGTGGCGCGGAAGCGGGGTGTGACGATCAGGACCGACGCCGAGGTCGCCCAGATCCGGATCGAGGGCGGACGCGCTGTCGGCGTGGCGCTGCAGAGCGGCGAGGAGATCGACGCGAGTGTGGTGCTGTCGAACGCCGATCCAAAGCGGACGTACCTGAAGCTGGTCGACGGCAAGGAGTTGCCGGAGGACTACCGGCGGGCGATCGAGGCGATCAAGATCGAGAGCCCGGTCGTCAAGATCAACATGGCGGTGCGGGAGCTGCCGAAGTTCGCGGCGCTGCCCGACGACCCGGAGAAGCAGCGACAGGGGAGTACCGGCGGGCTCTTCATCGCGCCGTCGATCGACTACATGCAACAGGCCTACGCGGACGCGAAGGCGGGGCGACCCGCTGAGCACCCGTTCATGAACATCCACATGCAATCGGCGGTCGATCCCTCGGTCGCTCCGCCCGGCATGCACACGATCTCGATCTTCACCCAATACTTCCCCTACACGCTTGCCGAGGGGACGTGGGACGAGCGACGGGAGGAGATCGCGAACCACGTCATTCGGGAGTTCGGGCAGCACGCGCCGAATATCCCGGATGCGATCATCGGCAAGCAGGTGCTGGCTCCTCCCGATCTGGAGGCCCGCTTCGGGCTGACGGGCGGCCACATCTTCCAGGGGGAACTCGTGCCCGAGCAGGCGTTCGATCTGCGTCCGGTGCCCGGCTCTTCGTCGTACGAAGGTCCAATCGGCGGTCTCTTCCTCTGCGGGTCGGGAGCGTGGCCCGGTGGCTGCGTGATGGGCGCGCCGGGGCACAACGCCGCCCAAGAGGTGATCGGTCGTTTCCGCGACGTGGGGCGCGTCGCGTGACGAGTGCCACGTGCCACTCGTCATCTGGAGGATGAGCGGTGAAGGTTCTGATCTCGGCGGATATGGAGGGGACGTGCGGGGTCGCCTCGTGGGTGCAGGTGTCGCCGCCGGAGGATCCGGGTGGGCAGCCGGTCTCGCAGGTGGAGTACGACCGGGCCCGCCTGCGGATGACGCGGGAGGTGAACGCGGCGATCGAGGGGGCGTTGGCGGGCGGCGCCGAAGAGGTGAT
>JAXDKI010000512.1:0-50356 GCA_034667245.1 Thermomicrobiales bacterium
GAGGATATTGGATCGCTTGGAGGATGGAGCGGTGGACGGCGACCGAGAGGGGTCGTCCCGTTCGTCGGAACGAGCTGAGGACCCGATGTTGAAGACGCTGGCTCGCCTGGGCTCGCTCATCTCACTCGATTCTACACACGCCGTCACCAATCCGCAACGTGACGAAAGTCCGCCAAACTACCAAATCGCTACAGCGCCCTCCGACCGACGAGGGCACGCCCGAGCGTGATCTCGTCGGCATATTCCAGGTCACCACCGACCGGCAAGCCGCTGGCGGGTCGGGTGACGTTGACGCCGAGCGGGACGAGCAGTCGGTGCAGATAGGTCGCCGTGGCCTCGCCGGGAATGTCGAGATTCGTCGCGAGAATAACCTCGTCGGGATTCTCGACGCGGACGCGCTGAATCAACTCCTGGATTTTGAGCTGTTCCGGTCCGACGCCCTCGATCGGCGAGACCGCACCGTGCAGCACGTGATAGCTCCCTTTGAACTGCCCGGTGCGCTCGAGAGCCAAGACGTCGAGCGGTTCCTCGACGACGCAGATGGCGGTGTCCCGCCCCGGATCGGCGCAGATACCGCATGGATCGTTTTCGGTGATGTTGAAGCAACGGGAGCAGAGCCGGATGCGCTCCTTCACCTCGAGGATTGCCTCGGCTAGGGCCGTCGCTTCCTCGCGGGAGCTGCGTAAGAGAAAGAACGCGAGGCGCGAGGCCGTTTTCGGTCCGATGCCCGGCAGCTTGCCGAACTCTTCGATGAGTCGCGCGACCGGTTGAGCCGTCGCCCGTGAAGTCTGTGTTGCCAACCGCCGTCCCCATTTCCAGATCGCAGTGACTCGGACGTACGTTCTATTTTACCACGGAAGCCGGTAGCTGTGAGCCGTGAGCCGCTAGCCGTCAGGAATACGAGACGACGATAGCCGTCGAAGCAGCTTGCTAGCGGCTAACGGCTAGCGGCTCGTTAGTAGTCGCCACCGAGGAAGGGGCGGCCTTTGAGGCCGTCGGCGGGGCCGACGTGGCCCTCGTCCTCCATGCGCTCGATCAGGCGGGCGGCGCGGTTGTAACCGATGCGGAGGCGGCGCTGGAGCATAGAGGCGGAAGCGGTGCCCTGCTCCCGGACGATCCCCAGTGCCTTCTCCATCATTGGGTCGTCTTCACCCTCTTCGTCGACGGCGTTGCTGCTCGGAAGTTCCATCCACTCCTTGGCGTACTGCGGGATCGGCGCGACCGCGTGCCAGTGGCCGACGACGTATTGGACATCCTTGTCCTCGATGAAGGCGCCCTGGATACGTTGTGGTTTGGCGGCGTCGGGCGGCATGAAGAGCATGTCGCCGCGGCCGAGGAGGCGCTCGGCGCCGGGCATGTCGAGGACGACGCGGCTATCGGTGAGCGAGGTGACGGCGAAGGCGATGCGGGCGGGGACGTTGGCTTTGATCAGACCGGTCAGGACGTCGACCGACGGTCGCTGGGTGGCGATGATCAGGTGGATGCCGGCGGCGCGGCCCATCTGGGTCAGGCGACAGAGGAGGGTTTCGACCTCGTCGGGGGAGGTCATCATCAGGTCGGCCAGCTCGTCGAGGATGACGACGAGATAGGGGATGCGTTCGGCCCCCGGTTCGTCGGTGATCTTCAGGCGGTAGCCGTCGATGTTGCGGACGGCGTTTTTGGCGAAGAGGTCGTAGCGGCGCTGCATCTCCTGAACGACGAGACGGAGGGCGCCGACGACTTTGTCCATCTCGGTGACGACGGGGCATTGGAGGTGCGGGACGCCGTTGTAACCGACCAACTCGACCATCTTGGGGTCGATCATCACCATCTTGAGCTCGTCGGGGCCGCGGGTCAGGAGGAAGGTCGAGATGATGGCGTTGAGACCGACGCTCTTGCCGGCGCCGGTCGCGCCCGCGATGAGGAGGTGCGGCATCTTCGTCAGGTCGTGGATGACGTAGCGGCCGTTGACGTCGCGCCCGAGCGGGACCGGCAGCTTCGCCTTGCTGCGGGCGAATTGCGGCGATTCCAGCGTCTCGCGGAGACCGACCGTGGCCACCTGGGCGTTCGGAATCTCGAGTCCGACGCGGGCCATGCCGGGCACGGGGGCCTCGATCCGGATGCTGGGGGCGGCGAGGGCGAGGGCGAGGTCGTTCTGCAGCTCGGTGATGCGACGGACTTTGATGCCGACGCCTGGCTCCAGTGTGTACTGCGTCACGGCAGGGCCGGGGTTGATCTCGCGGACGCGGGCCTCAACCTTGAAGCTGGCGAGGGTGTGCTCGATCAGCCGGGCCTTCGCTTCAAGGTCGACCGTGTCGAGGCTGACGGTCTCGTAGTAGGCCAGACGGGCGACGTCCGGGAGGGGCATCGGCTCGCCGGGAGCGACCGGCGCTACTTTTGGCAGCGTGGAGGTCGAGGTCGCGGGGGCGGGTTTCGGTTCGGCTTTTGGGATGTTGATCACCGGTGCCGCGGGCGGTATCTCAGGCCTTGCCTGCGGCTTGACGGTCTTGGCCGGTAACGCGACGACGGCGACCGGCTCCTCCTCGAGCTCCTCGAATTCGTCCTCCGATGGTGCAGGCCAGAGGACGCGGAGGTCGCGGTAGAGGGTCAGGACGTCGGTGTCGGCGAGGAGAAAGACGCCGAAGGCGCCGGCGACGAGGAGGACGAGTCCGGCGCCGACCTGACCGAGGGCACCACGCAGGAGGGTGGCAACCGCGAGCCCGAGTTGTCCGCCGTCGCTCACTGCTGATTGCTCGGCGGCGAGCTGGAAGAAGCCGACGATGGCGAGCCCGAAGGCGGCACCGCCGAGATAGTGGCGGGGCAGCAGGATGGGACCTTCCTGGGTGCGAAAGGCGCGGAACGCGATCGCGAGGAGGAGGATGGGGACGAGGAAGGCGCCCTGACCGCAGACGGCGCGAAGGGTGTTGCCCCACCAGGTGACGAGACTGCCGTCCGCCTCGCGGTTGCCGAGGACCCAGGCACTGAGGAGGGCAACCAGGAAGAGGACGACCGCGGTGATCTCCCGCCGCAAGCGGTCGGAGACGACGAGATCGGGCATCAAGGAGGAGAACCCGCGGCCGACCGCGCGCAGGCGGGCGGTCAGGGGAAAGGTCTCCTCTACCACTTCGAGGCGTTGGGCTTTTCTGGCGGCCGACCCGGCCCGAACCTTGGTCTGCGTCGCCATGCGCGCGATCTCCCTGATTGGGCCGCCGCCCAACACGGCGTCGGGCGAGGGGGCGGGTCTGCGTCACGGCGGGGAACGCGAACACGCGGGGGCGTACGTTCAGCGTGTACGTTGAGTATACACGAGGAATGACGAGGTTAGGTGCTTGTTCTGAGCGACGAGTTCGTGGGCCAGACCTGGCTTCGGCGATTGGGCCGGCGGGAGGTTGATTCGGCGGGTGCCGACGGGATCCGTGCGTGCGGTCCCACCGAGACGACCCTCACCCCCGGCCCCGCTCCGCGGGAGCGGGGAGGGTTGTTCTGGGGGTGGGTGCCAACTGGCGGCGTCGGGTGGCGGTGGGGACGAACGGAACAATCCGGGTGGTGGTGGTCGGTGACCAACCGAGGCAGGATAGGCCCTGCCCAGGCCCGCACGCCGTACCTCGTGTGCCACTTGGAGGTGATATTAGAGTATTATTTCTATGTTGTCAATACGTTGACCGCGATACCCGGCGATTGACTCGCCCGCTGGTCCGGTCTATGATTGATAACTGGATCAAGATTTTAGGTATACCCATCGAGGAAGCCTGAGGAGAGGGTCATCGTGTCAGTCTTGGACGAGTTCCTGGCCGCGAACGCGCAATACGCCGCCGGTTTCACCAAGGGCGATCTGCCGATGCCGCCCGGACGCCGCGCCGCGGTTCTGGTCTGCATGGATGCGCGGATCGACCCGGCGAAGGCGCTCGGGCTCGAAGAGGGGGATGCGCACGTCATCCGCAACGCCGGTGGGCGGGCCAGCGACGACGCGATCCGCTCCCTCGTCATCTCCTACAAACTCCTCGGCACCCGCGAGTTCGCCGTCATCCACCATACCGACTGTGGGATGCTGACCTTCACCAACGAGCAGTTGCGCGAGCAACTCAAGCGCGACCTGGGGGCAGATGCCTCGGCGATCGACTTCTTGCCCTTCAGCGACCTCGACGAGGGCGTCCGCCGTGACGTGGCGACCATCCGCTCCTCGCCCCTGGTCCCGGAGGATATTCCCGTCCGCGGCTTCGTGTACGACGTGCGGTCCGGACAATTGCGAGAAATCGCCTGAGCCGCCGTTGGGCGACTCGGCCTTGGGTACGCTGGCAACGATCTGAGTGAGGTTGCCGGCCGCGCCCTCCAACAAGGATGGTAGGGTTCAGAGCAATCTTCGCCGAACTCGACGATCAAGGAGCGAACCAAGCGGCAGAGCAGGAGAACAGATCCTCGCTTCAGGATTTCCTCACAGAGATCAGGGTGTGATGCGTTAGGCGGCGGTGAGGGCAGCTTGAGCCAGCTGGACCAAGGACGCGCCCTCAGCGACCATGACCATTTCACCATCTGGATCGTTTTTCAAGAGCGCCCAGGACGCGACGTAGTCTGGTCCGTGGGCATCCAGCGAGGCCAGCACCAGCGCAAGGGCTTCCTCTTCGGTGTCCCAGGCGTTGATGATGCTAGCGGCTTCCTGATGCCAGAGTTCGTAGGTCATTGCCTGTCCCCTCGGGTCGAAGGAGAGAGCAGAGCAGTTTAACGCGTAAATCCGGGACCTGCACCGACGCGAAGTTGGGGGAAGGTACCCGGGAAATTTCGGGTAGAGTGTACCGCGAACCACGACATTGGGTTACCTTTCTGAGCGAGGTAGAGAGTTAGGGTTTAGAGTCGATTCGGTGTTCTCGAACGAACAAGGAGTGCGGCGATGGCAAAGCCGAATCGCCTGTTCGAGATGAGTTATCGCCTGCATTCGCTCGCGCTTGCCGAACCTTTTCCGCAGGGCACCAGAACTGTCGGACCAACGGGTGGACTGGTCGTATGTGACGGGCAGCAGTGGTGTGGACGAACGATCTGGGTCGAGAAGCGAATGGGACGTGTTGCGACATCGGACCGGGTCATCGCCGAGGTACGAGAGTGGGACATCGATGACACGCCCGTTCTCGCCGCCGTGTTTCCTCATCTTCGCCCTGGAACGCACGAGGTTTTTGAGAGCGACTTCGGAGAACTCGGACGGAGTGCCGAGGTGATCGTCGATGCCGGCAAGGTTGTCTGGTTGAACTGGAGCTAGAGGCGAGCTGCGACACGGTCATGAAACACGCTTGACCCGATCGGTAGTACGCTCCTCCCAACACCCCCACCTCCCCTGTTTTTCCATAGCTCACCCCCTTGCGTGGATAGAACATTTGTTCTACTCTACTGAGCAGGGCGCACGGATGGCGTGTCCGGACGCTTAGCGATGGCTCTGTGCGGCTTGCCGAGGGGCTGGAAGGGAGGTCGTAGCGGTGACCGTTGCCTGCATCTACATCCCGCATTTTGCCTTGCGGATGGCGTTGCTGGAGCGACCGGGGCTCGATGGGGTGCCGCTCGTCCTGACCTCGCCGCCGAGTAGCCGGGTCGTGGTCGCGGATTGCACGCAAGAGGCGGTGGACCGGGGGATCAAGCCGGAGATGCCGTTGCGGGAGGTGACGGCACTCTGCCCGGAGGCGGTCTTTATCCAGCCGAACCCTGCCCGCGATGCGGCCGCGTTTGACCGGATCGTCGATGCCCTGGAGAGCTTCAGTCCGTTCGTCGAGCCGGGAGAACCGGGGTGCTGCTACGTCGATCTTCAAGGGCTGGAGCGCCACGACGCGACGGTCGAGGATGCGGTCACTCGCTTGCTCGGCCTCGTCCCGCCGGCGTTGCGACCGCGGGCCGGGGTAGCGCCGGGCAAGTTCACGGCCTGGGTGGCGGCGCGCCGGGCGCCTCCGGGTGGATTCCGGACCGTCGCACCGGCCGAGGTCGTGTCGTTCCTCACTCCGGGCCCGATCGACTGGTTACCGCTGACGGACGAGCTGCGGCAGCGGCTCGGTCGCCTGGGATTGCGGACGCTCGGTGAGTTCGCGGCGTTGCCGGTGTCGGCGGTTCAGGCGCGGTTCGGACCGGAGGGGCGGCGCGGCTGGGAGCTGGCGAACGGGCGGGACGAGGCGGTCGTCCGGCCGCGCGAGCGGATCGAGACGGTGGTCGAGAGGCTGACCTTGCCTGCACCGGCGACGAGTCGGGAGACGCTGCTGATCGGCTTGAAGCGACTGATCGTCCGTGCCTTCGGGCGACCGGAGCTGCGCTTTCGCACCGTTCGACAGGCGCGGTTGCGGGTCCTGATCGAGGAGAACCGCTCCTGGGAAAAGGAGATGACGTTCCGTGAGCCGGTTGGGCGGGAGCGGGTGATCGAGGTGCTGGGTCACCGGCTGGCGGCGATCGAGTTACCGGGGGCGGCCGAGGCGATGTCGTTGGAGTTGATCGGGCTGACGGCGGAGACGGCTCATCAGGAGTTGCTGCCGGGGCTGCGGTCGCGGCGGATGCGGCCGCTGGTCGAGGTTGCCCGTCAGTTGAAGCAGCGGTACGGGGAATCACCCCTCTACCGCGTCGTGGAGGTAGAACCATGGTCGCGGATTCCAGAACGTCGTCACGCGCTGCTGGCCTACGACCCCTGAACGCGCCACGGCTGGTGCGGGTGCTGACGGGAGACGGGTTGCCGATCGCGGTCGTGGAGGGGGAACGGCGCCGGGCGGCGCAGATCGAGGACGTTTGGTACGTGGACGACGAGTGGTGGCGCGAGCCGATCGCCCGGCGCTACTACCGGTTGTTCCTCGACGGTGGCGTGGTGCGGACGGTCTACCACGATGGAGAACGCGACGAATGGTTCGCGCAGGGGTATTAGCCCGAACAAGCAGGCCGACATCGATCGTAGGCGTACGGCTGTGCTTCATCTGTTCCACCTTCTCCGCGATCACGACGCCTCGTATCTATCCCCGATCTGTCCCCGACGCCGTTACCCCCAGCAGGGCGCACGGCGGTGCGCCCCTACAGATCCTGGCACGGGATGCCCCAATCGGTAGGCTATGGCCGACAAAGTCGAGTATGTCGAACTTCACCTCCATACCGCCTTTTCCTTTCTCGATGGGGCGTCGCTGCCCGACGAGTTGGTGGGGCGGGCTGTCGAACTCGGTTATCGCGCACTGGCGGTGACCGACCATGACGGGTTGTATGGGGCGATGGAGTTTGCGCTGGCGGCGAAGGGTGCCGGGATCGCGCCGATCACTGGTGCGGAGGTGACGCTGACCGACGGCACGCATCTGACGCTGTTGGCGGAGACGCAGCAGGGGTATGCGAATCTTTGCCGGCTGATCACGGCGGCGCATCATGCGGGGCTTGGTAGCAGCCCTCACCCCCCGGTCCCCTCTCCCGACCACGGGAGAGGAGGGGACGGCGATCGTTCGAATATCCCTTTTGAACTCCGTGGCATCGGGAAGTCGAAGCCGCTCTACAGGCCGGAGGATCGCACGCCGCGCCTCGATCCCGCGCTGATTCCGGGCCATGCCGAGGGGTTGATTCTGCTGACCGGGTGCCGGCAGGGGCGTCTCTCTCAGTCCGTCGATGCTGATCAGCGGCAGGAAGCGGAGGCACTCCTTAGTGATTACGTCAACTGGTTTGGCAAGGACAATGTGGTCGTCGAGCTTCAGCAGAATCGGGTCTACGGGGATGGGCGGCGGACGCAGGGGTTGGTTCATCTGGCCGAGCATCTTGGGTTGCCCTATGCCGCGACCGGGAACGTCCATTACCACCGGCAGGAGCGGCACCGGCTTCAGGATGTTCTCGTCGCGATCAAACACCGAACGACGCTCGACCATTCGCACCGCGAGCGGCGGCCGAATGCGCAGTTCTATCTCCGCTCTGCGGAGGAGATGGGGAAGCTTTTCGAGCGCTATCCGGCTGCGCTGACGACAACCGGCCGGATTGCGGAGCGGTGCGCGAAGTTCGATCTGACCCGTGATCTGGACTACGCATTCCCCGACTACCCGACCGAGAACGGCGAGACCCCGGGCGCGATGCTGGCCCGCGTCTGCCGCAAGGCGTTGGCGGAACGCTATTCCGAGGAGCAACGAGAGGCAGCCGAGCGGCGATTGTGCGAAGAGCTGGCGGTGATCGAGCGGCACAAGCTCGGCGGGTTCTTTCTCCTCTATCGCGATCTGCTGCTGCTGGCACGGGAGGTCGCCGACGAGGTGCGCGGTGTCGACAGTGCGCGAAGTGCGGCCAATCTGCCGCCGGGGCGGGGGCGCGGGTCATCGGTCAGCTCGATCGTCTGCTACTTGATCGGGCTCTCCCACATCGACCCGGTGAAAAACAATCTCTTCTTCGGCCGCTTCCTCAACGAGGAGATGTACGCCGTCCCGGACATCGACCTCGACTTCCCACGGGAGATCCGGGAGCGGTTGATCGAGCGGGTCCACGAGAAGTACGCCGACCGCGCCGCGCTCGTCTGCGCCTTCTCGACCTACAAGCTGCGGAGCGCAGTGCGCGACGTCGGGAAGGCGCTCGGTCTGCCGCAGCCGGACATCGACAAGATCGCCAAGCTCAGCGAGCCGCGCTCCGCCCACGATCTGAGCCGGGAGCTCGACCGCATCCCCGGGTACGCCGAACGGAAGGACAACCCGCCGTGGTCTCACCTCGTCGAGCTCGCCGATCAGCTGGCGGGATTTCCGCGCCATGTCACCCAACACGTCGGCGGGATGGTGGTCGCCGCGGGCTCGCTTTGCCAGATCGTGCCGGTGCAACCGGCCGCGATGGAGGGGCGCTTCCTCTGCCAGTGGGACAAGGACTCGTGCGACGACGCCCGGATGGTCAAGATCGACTTCCTGGCGCTGGGGATGCTCTCGCTGGTCGAGGAGTGCCTGGAGCTGATCGCGGCCTCCACCGGGAAGACGGTCGATCTCAGCCGGATCAACTTCAATGACCCGGAGGTCTACGAGATGATCTGTAAGGGGGACACGGTCGGCGTCTTCCAGATCGAGAGTCGGGCCCAGATCCAGATGCTGCCGCGGACGCGGCCGAAGAGTCTGGACGATTTAGCGGTCCAGGTCGCGATCGTCAGGCCGGGACCGATCATCGGCGGCGCGGTGACGCCGTACGTCGCGCACCGGCAGCAGGAGCGGACGAGTTTCCTGCCGATCGAGCCGCAGTACGACCACGAGTGTCTCAAGGAGGTGCTGGCAGAGACGCACGGGGTGGTGCTTTTTCAGGAGCAGGTCCTGCAGGTGGCGATGGCGTATGCCGGGTTCACGCCAGGCGAGGCGGAGGGATTCCGGCGGGCGATGAGTCGCAAGCGCTCACAGGAGGCGATGGCCGCCCTCAAGGAGAAATTCATCACCGGCGCCGTTGCGAAGCACCAAACGACGAAACACCAAGTGACGCACGCGGAGGCTGAGAAGGTGTTTACCAAGCTGGCAGGTTTCGCGAGCTACGGGTTTCCTAAAGCCCACGCGACGGCGTTCGCGCTGCTGGCTTACCAGTCGTGCTGGTTGAAGCACTACTACCCCGCGGAGTTCACCTGCGCCCTGCTCAACAACCAACCGATGGGGTTCTACCCGCCGCACGTGCTGATCAACGACGCCAAGCGGCACAAGCTGCGCGTCCTGGCGCCCGACGTGAACCTGAGCGGTGTCCGTTGCAATCTCGACGGGGGGAACGGGATCCGGATCGGGTTGGGGTACGTCAAGGAGCTGGGGGAGGAGCCGGCGCAGCGAATCGTGCTCGAGCGGGAGGCGAACGGGCAGTACCGGTCGCTGGCCGATCTCGTCCGGCGGGTGCCGCTGCCGACCGCGGCGGTTGAGAACCTGATCGCGGTCGGGGCGTTCGACCGCTTCGGGCTCGGGCGGCGGGAGGCGCTCTGGCAGTTGGGGCTCTTTATCCCCTCGCAACGCTTCGGGACCAAACAGACGACGGCGAACGGCCGGCAGATCCCGCTGGCGCTGCCGGTTGGGCAAGACGGCGTCGAGTTGCGGCCGATGGGTGCCTGGGACCAGATGGCGGCCGACTACGCGGTGCTCGGTCTCTCGCCGCGTTATCACCCGCTCGGGTTGCTGCGCTGGCGGCTGCCGCAGCACTTCGTCACGGTCGCCGATCTGGAGCGTCTGCCGCACGGGGCGGAGATCGAGATCGCCGGGTTGACGGTCTGCCGGCAGCGACCGGGGACGGCGAAGGGGATCACGTTCCTCCTGTTGGAGGACGAGCACGGGTTGGTGAACGTGATCGTCTACCCGGACCTCTACGAGCGGCAGCGGATGGTGGTCCGCGGCGAGCCGTTCATCGTGGTGACGGGGACGCTGCAGAAGCAAAACGACACGATCAACGTGATCACCCGCCAAGTCAGGCCACTGGAGAACGCCCGGCAGGAGTTTGCGGCGGCACCTGCCCGCGATCTGGACGACGTCACCGCGCCCTTCGAGCCGGAACGAGAACGGGAGCTGGCGACGGTGTCGCCGGAGTCGCATAACTACCGGTGAGAGGGTGAACCGTTCTCGGGGGAACGCCGTCGCGCCTCGTACATGGCGCGAATCTTCGCGAAGTACGCGTCCGGTGCGATCTCCATGATCGCGTCGTCAGGATCGGGCAACGGCAATTCGCGAAGCCATCGCGGATCGACCCAGAAACCGGGTAAGACCAACGAGGGCTGAAGCCCTCTGCTATCCGGGGCAAGCGACTCATACAGACCATCCGCCGACAAGGAGAAGACCTCGAGGCGCTGCTTTCCCGGACGTGGATCGACCAACCAGTACTCGGGCACACCGGCACGTTGGTACGCGGCAAACTTGTCGCGACGATCGTAGGCTGCGGCGGAGTCCGACGTCACTTCCATCACGAGGTCGGCGGGACCCTCCAATCGCAGATCCGTCCGACGATCAAAATGCTCCCGGCGAACGAAGAGGATGTCTGGTTCCCGCGCCGAACCGTCCGCCAATCGCATCTCGAACGGAGCAACGATCACAACACCCAGATCATGCAAGCCGACAAACCGCTCAAGGAGCGAAGCGAGGAAGAAAATCACTCGCTGGTGCAACTCTCCCGGCGGCATGAAGACGATCACCTCACCGTCGACCCACTCGGCGTGAGTCGTGTCACCCGACCAGTCGAGGAACTCTTCGTAGCTCATTTTCAGACGCGGTAATTCGGTTGCAACAGTCTCGATTACTTGCCGGCCCATCGCAATAGTCTCCTGATTTTCCCCGGCAACGGCTGAAATCGCGAAGTCGTCACGTCGTCATGGTACAGCATCGCCAGCACGCATGAACCGCATCAGCGTCCACGACAAGACCACCTTCTCAGCTGCGTGGACCGAAGTTCAATCTCACGGTGCTCGGAGACTGCCCACAAGGATGAACCGGAGAGGCCGTTGGCCGCGGCACCGTCTGCGGCGGGTCAGACCTCCATCACCATGGGGAGGATCATCGGGCGGCGGCGCGTCTCCCGGTAGAGATAGGAGGCGGCGGAATCGCGAAGCTGGCGACTGAGGTACCCCCAGTCGTCGGTCTGGTGGCCGTTCGTGTACTCGCCGAGAGTTTCGCGGAGGTGCGCTTTGGTCGCCTCGAGCAGGCCGGCCGACTCCTTGGCGTAGACAAAGCCGCGGGTCAGGATCTCCGGTCCGGCGACGATCTGGCCGGTCTGCCGATCGACGCTGACGACGACCATGAGGATGCCCTCACGAGCGAGGGCGCGGCGGTCGCGGATGACGACTTCGCCGACGGCGCCGACGGTGATGCCGTCGACGTAGACGAAGCCGGCGTCGACGCGGCCGGTAACCGCGACCTTGTCGGGGGTGACCTCGATAACGTCGCCGACTTCGGCAAAGGTGATGAGATCGGACGGGATGCCGCGTTCCAGCGCGAGGTCGGCGTAGAGGGCCATGTGGCGGTGCTCGCCGTGGAAGGGGACGACGTGGCGCGGACGGACGAGATCGAGCATGTCGCCGAGCTCGTCGCGGCTGGCGTGGCCGGAGACGTGGACGAGGGCGCGGGCGCCGTAGATCACTTCGGCCCCGGCGCGGAAGAGCTGGTTGATGATTCGATAGACGGCGGTCTCGTTGCCGGGGATCGGCGTCGCGGAGACGATGACGGTGTCGCCGGCACCAACCTGGACCTCCCGGTGGTCGCCGTTGGCGATGCGGCCGAGGACGGCCATCGGTTCGCCCTGGCTGCCGGTGACGACGTAGACGATGCGGTCATCGGGCAGCAGCGCGGCTTCGCGGGACTCGACCAGGACGCCTTCGGGGTCGACGAGGTAACCGAGTTGACGGGCGACGCGGACGTTGTTTTCCAGGCTGCGGCCGAGGGTCGCGACCTTCCGACCGTGAGCGGCGGCGACGTCAATGACCTGCTGGATGCGGGCGATCAACGAGGCGAAGGTGGCGATGATGATCCGCCCTTCCGCCTCGGCGAAGACCTCGTGGTAGGTCTCGCCGACGACGCGCTCCGAGGGAGTGCGGCCGGCAGATTCGACGTGGACGCAGTCGGAGATGAGCAGCCGCACGCCGCGATCTCGGAGTTCGGCGATCTTGGCGTAATCGGTGAGGCGCCCATCGATCGGGGTCTCGTCGAGCTTGAAATCGCCGGTGTGGACGATCAGTCCGACCGGGGTGGTGATGCCGAAGCCGACGGCGTCGGGGATGCTGTGGCAGACGCGGAAGGGTTCGAAGCGAAAGGGACCGGCCTCCAGGACCGGATGCTGATCCGGGTCGAACTCGATCAACTCGGAACGGGCCAGCAGACCCGCCTCGTCGAGTTTGGCCGAGATCAGACCGAGGGTGAGTTTGGTCGCGTAGATGGGTGCCGGGAGGTCGGGGAGGAGGTAGGGCAGGGCGCCGATGTGGTCCTCGTGACCGTGGGTGACGAAGATGGCGCGGACGCGGTCGGCCCGCTCGCGCAGGTAGGCGATGTCGGGCAGGACGAGGTCGACCCCTGGTTGCTCCTCGTGGGGAAAGCCGACGCCGCAGTCGACGACGACGATGTCGTCCTCGTATTCGAGCAGGAAGAGGTTGCGACCGACTTCGGCGATGCCGCCGAGGAAGATCAAGCGAACAGGTGAGATGCTCATCAGCATGCGACCGGGAGCCGGGAGCCGGGAGCGGGAAGTAGGGACGGATGCGGAAACGCGAAGATGACCGGCATCATGCCGAGAGCGACCTCCATTAGTGGGACGAGAGCAGGGCCAACTACAGGCAACCGCCTTTCGGCTAACGACTCAAAAGAGAGTCATCTGGTTCGCCGGCTCCTCCGGCTTGGTCTCTTCCGAGCGCTTGGTGCGCTCGCGCTCGGCCTCGAGGAGGAACTTAGGCAGCTTGGCGAAGTCTTCTTCGATAGCACCGCGCAACGCCGACTGGTGCAGCGCGGCGGCCGGGTGATACATCGGGACGATCAGGCGACTGTCCACGCGTTTGGGTTGCCCGTGGATGCGCGAGATGCGCTCGCCGGGAAACCAGCGCGACATCGAGAAACGGCCCAGCGTCACGATGACGTCAGGATTGATGGCGGCGATTTGCCGGTCAAGGTACGGAGCGCAGGCGGCGATCTCGTCCGGCATTGGATCGCGATTACCGGGCGGGCGGCACTTCACGACGTTGGTGATGAAGACATCCTCCCGCTTCAGCCCGGCGATGGCGAGGAGCTCGTTGAGGAATTTGCCCGCGGCGCCGACGAACGGCTTGCCCTGCTGGTCTTCGTGCCAGCCCGGTCCCTCGCCGACGAACATGATCTGCGCATTCGAGTTTCCGTCGCCCGGCACGGCGTGCGTGCGAGTGCGCGACAGCTCGCACTTCGGGCAGACTTTTACCTCTGCCGCGATTTCGGCCAGGATTTCTTCCGCTGTTGCTTCCGTCACTCATCACCCCACGCGCCATCAATCGGCATCAAGCTGAACCGGAGTATAGCGGAGTGGCAAACGGCACCTCAATGCGACGGCACTCACGCGCGTCCGGGGCGACGAGATCAGGGGGATGCGTCGGCGACGATTTCGCCGATTGGGGGAACGGCGAGGGGGTGAGCGTGTTCGATAGTGACGGGCGAGGCACTTCCGAGCGGCGCGGAGTCTTCGTTTGCAAGGTCAGGTACTGACTCGGATTCCTCTTCGACGTCCACAGTGGGGCGAGTCAGTGCGGCATCCGTCAGGCTCAGCGTTTGTCGGGCGAGGGCCGACCAGTCGGGCGATTCGAGCGAGGTGAGTGGGACGACGGCCGGATGATTCCAGTTCCGGGCCAGCCAGCGGTTGAGGATATGGGCCTCGTCGACGGAGTCGTGGTCGATCGGCAGCGCTCCAGTCGCTTCTAGTCGGGTCCAGGATTGGTCCAAGCGCCCGGCGACGTGCTCGATCGCGTCGCTCCGGGCAACTCGCAACTGCGCCCAGGGACGACCGCGGACGACCAGCATGACTTCGACGTGGTCGGCGATCGCCGAGGGCAGGACGAGGAGCAGGGTATGGCGCTCGGTGGCCTCACGGAGCGATCGCTGTGTCGAGACGACCTGCTGGAGTTGGCGCAGGTCGTTGCGAAGGCGGCGGGCGCGTTCGAAGTCGAGGCGTGCGGCGGCATCTTCCAGGCCCCTCCAGATCTCCTGGTAGAGCACATCGTCTTCGCCTTCGAGGAAGCGGATGACCTGGCGAACGATGAGCATGTAGGCGTCGCGATCGGCGCGGCCGACGCAAGGACCGAGGCAGCGGCCGAGGTCGAGTTGGATGCACGGGGCGCCGAAGCTCCGCGCAGTCTTGAAGGAGCGGGGACAGGTGCGGAGGGGGAAATGGCTGTTGATGAGGTCGACGGCCGAGCGGGCGGCATTCTTGTTCTTGAACGGGCCGAAGTAGCGGGCACCGTCTTCCTTCCGACTCTTGGCGAGGGTGACGCGGGGCCAGGGGTTGCCGAGATCGACGCGGATGAAGGGGTATTCCTCATGCGAGCGCATGGCGGTGTTGTACCGAGGCTGGTAGCGCCTGATCAGCTGAGACTCGAGGAGGAGGGCTTCGAGTTCGCAGCCGGTGACCTCGACGTCGATCTGGACGAGCGATTCGAGGAGACCGTCCATCTTGCGCCGGTAGCCAAGGGGTTGAGAGTAGTAGGAACTGACGCGGTCGCGGAGGTTTTTGGCTTTGCCGACGTAGATGATCTTGTCGAAGGCGTCGCGCATGATGTAGACGCCCGGTTTTTTCGGGATGTCGGCGAGGAGGGAGCGATCGAGCACGGCGCGACCGCGGCCAACGTCGTCCTTGGCACGGCGCTCCGGCGGCATCGAGAGTGCACGAATGCGTTCGGCGGAGGAGTGGCCGGCGGCGCGGGCCTTGGCGGCGAGACGGAGGGCGGACTGCGCGGCGAGCTCGGCATCGACGCCGGCACGGTGGACATGGCGAGGGTTGAGGCCGACCGCGAGGGCGACCTTGTCGAGACTGGGGCGTCGCAATTCGGGCAGGAGGCGCATGGCGAGGCCCATGACGTCGATGCGGTTGTTGATGAGCTGGGGGCGACCGAGGCGCTTCAGCTCACCGTTGAGGAAGCCGACGTCGAAGCCGACGTTGTGCCCGAGGATCGGGGCGTCGCCGATGAACTCGACGACGGCGTCGGCGAGGTCCACGAAGCGCGGCGCCTCGGCGACCATGTCGTCCGAGATCCCGGTCAGTTTCGTAATGAAGGCAGGGATGCGTCGCTCAGGTTGGAGCAGAGATTCGAGACGTGCTATCTCGATGCCCTGGCGATAGCGAACAGCGGCGATTTCGATGATCCGCTGCTGGAGCGGGCGCAGCCCGGTCGTTTCGACGTCGACGGCGACGAACTCGCCGAGGAGGTCGTCACCGTTCAGATGATCGGTTTGGGTCCCCGGAATCGCCCAGCAACCGTCGGCGCGGAGAACGAGGCTGCCATCCGCATTGAGGACCTGCCGCAGGAGCGATTGCCACAACGTCGGACTGCCGGAGCCGAAGACGTGGGCGATGAGTCGGTCCTCTTCGACAGCGCCGCTTTGAGAGCGGATGAACTCGAGGGCGCGCTGGGTGAGGAACGCGTAGCGGCTATCGCCCGCGTTCTCGTCGCTGGTGGACGGGAGCGGGGCGTCGAGTTGAGAATCGACCTGCGCACGGGTGCGGCCCACGGGAGACTCCTTGGCCCGGACGCCAGCCGGGATGCCAGGGCGAAAGGGAGGTGAACGCTATGCTAGAATCTCTGTTCGATGCGTACGTTCACTCCGTTTTGCGCAAGGTATATCACACGCGGGAGAGCGCGTGAGCATGGCCGACATTGACGTCCAGCGGCGGGTAGAGTCGCTCCGACATCAGATCGAGCGCTGGAACTATGAATACTACGTCCTCGACCAGCCGAGCGTCTCCGACGCTGAGTGGGACGAGGCGATGCGCGAGCTTCGCGAGATCGAAGCCGAGCATCCGGAACTCGTCAGCCCGGAGTCCCCGACGCAACGGGTCGGCGCCGGACCGCAGGCGGGATTCGGGAAGATTCAGCATCCAGTGCCGATGCTATCGCTGAGCAATGTCTTCAGCGAGGACGACCTGCGAGCCTGGGCGCAACGCGCGATGCGCTTCGCGGGTGGAGCTCCCCTTTCCTTCGTGACCGAACCGAAGATCGACGGGCTGGCAGTGGCGCTGACGTACGAGAACGGGCGATTCGATCACGGTGCCACCCGTGGCGACGGGTTTGTCGGCGAGGACATCACCGCCAACCTGCGGACGATCAAGACGGTGCCGCTGCGGCTACACGCTCCGGAGGGCGTCGAGATGCCCTCCACGATCGAGGTCCGCGGCGAGGTCTACATGCGGAAGCCGGACTTCGAGGCGCTCAACGAGCGAATCCTGTCCGAGGGCGGAGACCCGTTCATGAACCCGCGCAACGCGGCGGCCGGTTCGCTGCGCCAGCTCGATACGCGGATCACGGCTTCGCGCCCGCTCCGGCTCTTTGTCTACGGTATCGGCTACGTGCGCGGCGCCGATGCACCGAGGACGCATTGGGAAGAGCTGGAACTGCTGGAGGCTTTGGGGCTCCAGATTCCGCCGTCGCCACGGCGGGCCGACTCGATCGACGAAGTTTGGGAGGAGTGTAAGACCTGGCAGGAGCGTCGCGACCGCCTCGACTTCGAGATTGACGGCGTGGTGGTGAAGGTCGACGACGTGCGGTTGCAGGAGGAGATCGGTTGGGTCGCCCGCGAGCCGCGCTGGGCGACCGCGTTCAAGTTCCCGGCGATCCAGAAGACGACGACCGTCGAGGACATCACGATCAACGTCGGGCGGACGGGGACGTTGAACCCGCTCGCGCACCTGGCACCGGTGAACATCGGCGGGGTGATCGTGAAGCGGGCCACGTTGCACAACGAGGACGAGATCGCCCGGAAGGACATCCGGATCGGCGATACGGTCGTCGTGCAGCGCGCCGGCGACGTCATTCCGCAGATCGTAAAGGTAATCACCGAGCGCCGGACCGGGAACGAGCGGGTATTTCAGATGCCGGAGCAATGCCCGTCCTGCGGCGCGCCGACGCATCGGGAACCGGGCGTCGCGATGCGGTACTGCACCAACGCGTCCTGTCCGGCGCAGCTGAAAGAGCATCTCCATCACTTCGTGTCGCGCGGCGCGATGGACATCGATGGCATGGGGGCGAAAATCACGGACAGGTTCGTCGATCTCGGTTGGGTGAAGGACGCCGCCGACCTCTATGCACTCGACTGGGACGCCGTGGCCGAACTCGAAGGCTTGGGCGAAAAGAGCGCTGCGAACCTGCGCGCTGGGGTCGAGGCGAGTAAGAAGCGTCCGCTCTGGAGGGTGATCAACGCGCTCGGCATCCGACACGTCGGAGAGAGGACGGCGAGACTGCTCGCCGACCGGTTCGGCTCGATCGACGCGCTGATGGACGCATCGCTGGAAGAGATCAACGCGGTCGGCGGTGTGGGAGATGTGCTGGCGCAGAGTGTGTACGACTTCTTCCACGAGGAGCGAAACCGGGCTATTATCGTGAAGCTGCGGCAAGCGGGCGTGCAGATGGTCGACGGAGCAGGTCCGAAGGCCAACGGCGCGGCTCATTTGAGCGGGAAGACGTTCGTCCTGACCGGGCGGCTCAACACGATGTCTCGTCCGCAGGCCGAGGAACGTCTTCGCCGCGCTGGCGCGACCGTCGCGAACTCGGTGTCGAAGAAGACGTCGTTCGTGGTGGCAGGCGAGGAAGCGGGCAGCAAGGCCGACCGCGCTCGGGAGCTGAAGGTCCCAATCATCGACGAGGAAGCGCTCTTGGCGCTCCTGGATGGCTCGGGAGAGCGGCCGGACGAGGATGGACCGGCCGAGGAGACGCAGACATGAGCGGCTACTCGACACCGTCGCGGGAAGATGACCCGGTCCATACGGTGCGGACGATCGCTCGCCTCGCCCAGATGATCATTGAGTTGCGCGACGAGTATGTGCGCCGACCCCGTCCTGACATCCTCCAGCAGATCGAGCAGCGGCTCGACGACCTGCTTGCGCAGCGGGAAGAGCTTCGGCACCGAATTGCCAATTCGGCGAAGCACGAACAGTAATTGCTATTGCGGTAGACGAACTATCAGAGCGCTTTAGTCGGGATCGGAGAGAGCGCCTTCGCTGGCGCTCAGAATGACCATTTGAGCGGTGTCCTCCCCCCGGTCATCCTGAGCGGAGCGAAGGACCTCTCATCGTCTGGTCCCTTTATCATGCGATGCCGCGCTGCTTCAACGGATTCGGATCATGCGGTCGGTGTCGTACCGGGTTTGATGAGCGGCAGTCCCTTGGCGCAGAGCGGGCATTCGGTCGCGTCCCAGGTCTCCACAACGAGAGTTGAGAGCGCGAAGAGTGGCACGTTGTCGAAGGTGACGGTGCCGCCGCTCCGATCGACGAGAACGGCGACGGCGACGACTTCGACGGGCTGCGTGGCCAGGGCGGCCAGGGTTTCGCGGACAGAGCCGCCGGTGGTGAGGATGTCGTCGACAACGAGGACGCGTTGGCCCGGCGTGAATGTGGTGCCGCGGCGAAATTCGCGATCGGTGGTGTCGTCGGAACGGCGCTCGGCGTAGGCCGATGCAACACCGAGCTGGCGGGCGACTTCGAAGGCGAGGATGATGCCGCCCGTGGTCGGCCCGGCGACGACGTCGATGCCGGCGTCAGCGAATCGGTCGGAGAAGCCGCGGCAGACGGCTTCCGTCTCGCGGGGCTGGCGGAGGAGGTCAAACTTCTCCACGTAGCGGTCGCTGTGACGGCCCGAGGAGAGGAGAAAATGGCCTTCCTTCAGGGCACCGACGCGGGTCAGGCGCGAGAGCAGGTCATCCGCCACGTTCGTTCGTTCCTCCCGATTGCTTCCCGTCAGGGCACGAAATAGAACGCGAGACCGAGGATCGCGTAGAGCGCGATCAATTCGGCCCCTTCCAACCAGTGCGACTCGCCGTCGACCGAGATCAGGACCGCGATGAAGGTCGCGGCGACGAGGGCGGCGAGCTCGTAACTATTGAAGACGAGTGTCATCGGCTCGTCGAGGAGGATGCCGGCGAAGACGAGGGCGGGTGTGACGAACAGGGCGACCTGAAGCCCGGAGCCGATCGCGATGCCAAGGCTGAGGTCCATCTTGTTGGCGACGGCGACTTGAACCGCGACCAGGTGCTCGGCGACGTTGCCGATCAAGGGGATGAGCATCACGCCAATGAAGAGCTCGGTGAGTCCCCAGTCCTTGGCGGTCGGCTCGACGGCCCCGACGAGAACTTCGCTCATCACGACGATGGCGACGGTTGCTCCTCCCAGCAGACCGATTGCCTTGGACAGCGGCATCGAGGCGGTGTGTTCCTCTTGCGCTTGCTCCTGTTCGGCCGGCGAGGTGCCGCGGAGTGAGAAGATCAGGTAAAGGACGTAGGTGACGATCATCACGACGGCGACGCCGTCACTGAGCAGCTCGACATTGTGCTGACTGATCCGTTTCCCGCCATGGGGGAGGGAAAAGAGAGCCGGGATGATGAGGGCCACCACGGCCAACGACATCACCGTGGCGTTGGCTCCTGCAGCACGCTGGTCGAAGTATTGGGTGCCATTCTTGAGACCGCCAAGCAAGACGGAGAAGCCGAGCACGACCAGGATGTTGCCGATGATCGAGCCGGCGATGCTGGCTTTGACGACGGCGACGAGGCCGGCGTTGAGGGCGACGATCGTGATGATCAGCTCCGCCGCGTTGCCGAGCGTCGCGTTCAGAAGCGCCCCGATCTTCGGTCCGGTGTAGATGGCGACCTCTTCAGTGGCACGACCGAGGATGGCTGCCAAGGGAACCATCGCCGCGGCTGACGTGACGAAGACGGCGGCATGACCGCCAAGATGGCCGTATTCGAGAGCCAAGGCGACGGGCACGAGGAGGAGCAGGCTGTAGAGGATTTTCATCCGGCCACAACCGCCTGCGTTGTCGCGGCGGAATCGCCGCTGAGGTCGGGCGTCACCGCGGCACCGACGATCTCGCCGAGATGGTCGATCCGGTGGGTCGTCATCCACTCCTCGAGTTCGCCGATCAGCCGCGTCAGGAGCGTCGGCTGGGCAAAGATGGCGGTGCCGATCTGGATCGCGCTTGCGCCGGCCATCAGGAATTCGAGGACGTCGGCGAGGCTTGCGATGCCGCCAATACCGATCACCGGCACGGACACGGCCGCTGCCACATCGTGCACCATCTGTACCGCGATCGGCTTGATAGCAGGTCCGGAAAGACCGCCGGCTCCGGCGGCGAGTGTCGGTCGACGCCGCTTGGTGTCGATCACCATGCCGGGGAATGAGTTGATCAACGAGACCGCGTCGGCGCCGGCCTCCTCCGCAGCTAAGGCGACGTCGACGATGCCGACCGGTGTCGGACTGAGCTTCGCAATGATCGGCAGGCTGGTCGAGGCGCGAACCGCTTCGGTGACCAGAGCCGTCTGGTCAGGGTCCCAGCCGAAACACACATGGGGTTGATTGCGGTCCGCGCTGCCGAGATTGAGCTCGATCGCCGCCACGCCCGGCACTTCGTCGAGGGCTTCGGCGACCGCGGCGTACTCGTCGACCGATTCGCCGGCGACGCTGACGATGGCGGGGACACTCCAGGTGGACCAGATGGGAGGGTATTTACGGGCGAACACCCTGACGCCCGGGTTCTGCAAACCGACGGCACTCAGGAGTCCGGCCGGAGTTTCGGTGAGACGCGGCATCGGGTTGCCGTGTCGGGGGCGCAGGGTGATGCTGGTGGAAACGAACGCCCCGAGTCGCTGGACATCGACGATGCCGGCGTACTCCTGGCCGTAACCGAAGCACCCCGATGCCGCGATGACGGGGTTGGTCAGTCGCAGCTCTCGTGGGTTGCGAGGCGCCAAATCGACCGCCAGCGAGACCACAGGGGATGTCCTCTCCTTCCCCACGCTCCGACTACCAAACAAGATCGTCCAGATCGAAGACGGGACCGTGGAGACATGATGCCACGGGACCACGGCGGGTCTCGACGATGCAGCCGAGACAGGCGCCGAAGCCACAGGGCATGGGTCGCCCACTCGAGACCTGGACCGTCGGTTTGCCGGCGAGGCGATAGGGTTGCAGCACGCGCTTGAGCGAGTGGTACATCGGCTCCGGTCCGCAGGCGAAGACCTGATCGGCCCACTGGCCGAAGGATGGGACCAGGTCGGTGACGAAGCCGTGGTGTCCGCGGCTGCCGTCGTCGGTCGCGACAAGGTACTCGACGCGGCTCGGGAGCGACACCGGCGGGAGCAAACCCTCCTCGGTCGGCGAGCCCATCAGGAACGTGACGTCGCGGCCGGTCTTGACCGCCTCTTCGGCCAGCAAGACGAGCGGGGCCGCGCCGACGCCGCCCGCGACCAGGAGGAGGTTCGTCGCCTTGGGCGCAACGGTGAACGCGTTGCCAAGAATGCCGATAAGGTTGACCTCGTCGTCCACCCGGCGATCGACGAGCCAGGAACTGGCACGGCCGAATGGTCGAGCGAGAACCGTCAGCGTGTCGTCACTCGTCGATGCGCCGAAGAGCGAGAAAGGGCGCCGGAGAAGGGGATCGAGCGAGAAGCGGTCGCGGCAAAGGATTTCGACGAAGCGCCCGGCGCGGACAGCGCTCGCCAATCCGGTAGGACAGGTAAACGTGAGGAGGGTGGCGTCGCCCATGATGGGCTCGGTGGCGACGACTGTACCGACGAACTCGTGCGCCACCATGGTCGATCAGTCCGAATCAGTAGCCGAATCCGACGCTTCGATAGGCAGGCATCGGTTGGACAGTATAGACGTCGGTCGCCTTGGCCATTGCGTGGACCATCGCCCGGGCGGTGTCGATCGAGGTGATGCAGGGAATGCCCCGCTCAACCGCCGCGCGCCGGATCTCGAGGCCGTCGAGGATCTCCTTGTCGGCCGGGCCGGGTGTGTTGATGACCCCGTTGACGACACCCTTCAGAATGACGTCCAAGACGTCCGGTTTGCCGCGGCCGATGCGCTTGGTCACGAGCTGAACGGGCATGCCGGCACGCTCGATCAGCGCGGCCGTGCCTTCCGTGGCGTAGAGGCGGAATCCCTGGCTCACCAACTGACCAACCATCTCCAGCGAGTCGTTCTTGTCCTCGTCGGCGAGCGAGATGAGGATCGAGCCGCGCGGTGGCAATGAGAGTCCGGCCGAGACCAGCGCCTTGAAGAAGGCGGATTCGAAGGTGCGGTCGATACCCATCACCTCACCCGTCGACTTCATCTCGGGTCCGAGGTTGACCTCGACCCCGCGTAACTTCGCCATCGAGAAGACCGGGGCCTTGACGGCGACGAGGGGCTGGCGCGGCCAAAGTCCGCCCTTGTAGCCCTGTTCTTTGAGCGACTTCCCGAGCATGATGTTCGTCGCGAGCCTGACCATTGGGACGCCGGTGACCTTGCTTAAGAAGGGGACGGTTCGGGAGGAGCGTGGGTTGACTTCGAGGACATAGATGCGGCCGACGTGGACGACGTACTGGATGTTGATCAGTCCTCGGGCGCCGATCTCGCGGGCGATGCGGGTCGTGTAGTCCACGATCGTCTCGATCTCGGCGGGGTAGAGATTCAGGCCGGGATAGACCGCGAACGAATCGCCGGAGTGGACGCCGGCCCGCTCGATGTGCTCCATGATGCCGGGGATGAGAACCGATTCGCCGTCACAGATGGCATCGACCTCGACCTCTTTGCCGAGGAGGTACTTGTCGACGAGAACGGGGTGATCCGGGGTCATCGTCGTCGCGTTGCGGATATATCTGGCGAGCTGGTCTGGACCGTAGACGACCTCCATCGCGCGTCCGCCGAGGACGTAGGAGGGACGAACGAGGACGGGGTAGCCGATGCGCTCAGCGACGTCCTGGGCGTCGGCCAGCGAGGTGACGGCGGAGCCATGTGGTTGCGGTATGCCGAGGCGTCGGAGGAACGCCTCGAAGCGTTCACGATCCTCGGCCAGGTCGATCGACTCGAGCGAGCTGCCCATGATCTGGGCACCGCGCTCGGAAAGTGGTGCCGCGAGGTTGATGGCGGTCTGACCGCCGAACTGGACGATCACCGGTGGCATGGAAGGGTCGTCGGCGCGTCGGCCCTCGTGGCGGAGGATCTCGTGGACGCTCTCGGTATCGAGCGGCTCGAAGTAGAGGCGGTCGGAGGCGTCGAAGTCGGTCGAGACGGTTTCGGGGTTGGAATTGACCATGATCGAGGCGACACCGGCGTCGTGGAGGGCGTGAGCGGCCTGAACCGAGCAGTAGTCGAACTCGATCCCCTGACCGATCCGGATCGGACCTGAGCCGAGAACCAGGGCACGGGGTCCGTTGATCGGCGTGGCCTCGTCTTCCTCCTCGTAGGTGGAGTAGAAGTAGGGCGTGGCAGCGGCAAACTCGCCGGCGCAGGTATCGACCATCTTGTAGACCGGCCGCATGCCGAGCTCGTCGCGGCGATCGCGGACGGCAGTGGAGGTTTGGCCGGAGAGGCGAGCAATCGTCTCATCAGAGAAGCCGGCGCGCTTGGCGGACCAGAGCAACTCGCCGTCGAGCGGGCCGGTTGCCAGGCAGCTTTCGAGGCGGACGATGCCGGCCATCTTGTCGAGGAACCAGTGGTCGATCCGGCTCCACTCGTGGATGGTGCCGGGCGCGACGCCGCGGCGGAGGGCAGCCATCACCGCCCAAAGACGGAGATCGTTCGGGCGGCGGATAAGCTCCTCGATGGTGGCGTCGTCCCAGGACGGGTCCTCCCAGTGGAGGTCCTTGGGACCGGCTTCGAGCGAGCGGACGGCTTTGTTGAGGGCACCTTCGAACGACCGGTCGATCGCCATCACTTCGCCGGTCGCCTTCATCTGCGTATTGATCGTGCGATCGGCGCGGCCGAACTTGTCGAAGGGCCAGCGCGGGATCTTGGCGACGACGTAGTCGAGGGCCGGTTCGAAGGCGGCTGTCGTCTTTTGGGTGACCGCGTTGGTGAGCTCGTCGAGGCGCTTGCCGATAGCGATTTTGGCCGCGATGCGGGCGATCGGGTAGCCGGTCGCCTTCGAGGCGAGGGCGGAGGAGCGGCTGACGCGCGGGTTGACCTCGATGACGGAGTAGGCATAGGAATGGGGGTCGAGTGCGTACTGGATGTTGCAGCCGCCCTCGATGCGGAGGGCGCGGATGATCTTGAGTGCTGAGGAGCGGAGCATCTGGTATTCGCGGTCGGAGAGGGTCTGTGACGGAGCGACGACGATGCTGTCGCCGGTGTGGACCCCCATTGGATCGAAGTTTTCCATGTTGCAGATGGTGATGCAGGTGTCTGCGCTGTCGCGCATCACCTCGTACTCGATCTCTTTCCAGCCAGTGAGCGAGCGTTCGAGGAGGATCTGCCCGATCGGGCTGGCGTTGATGCCGCTGGCGACGATGCGGTCGAGTTCAGCGTCGGTGTGAGCAACGCCGCCGCCGGTCCCGCCGAGGGTGAAGGCAGGCCGGATCACCAGCGGCAGGGGTACTCGGGTGGCGAACTCGCGCGCCTCTTCAAGCGAGGTGATGATGGCACTCTCGACGGCCGGTTCGCCGATGTCCTCCAACAGCTGTTTGAAGAGGGCCCGGTCTTCCGCCTGCTTGATCGAGTCGAGCTGGGTGCCGAGCAACCGGACGCCGTAGCGATCGAGGATGCCGAGCTCGGCGACCTGGACGGCGAGGTTGAGACCGGTTTGGCCGCCGAGGGTCGGGAGGAGACCATCGGGGCGCTCGCGTTGGATGACGCGGCGGACGACTTCGGGGGTGAGCGGCTCGATATAGACCGCGTCGGCCACGTCCTCGTCGGTCATGATCGTGGCGGGGTTGGAGTTGATCAGGATCGTCCGGATGCCCTCTTCGCGAAGGGCGCGACAGGCCTGAGTACCGGCGTAGTCGAATTCGGCGGCCTGACCGATCACGATCGGCCCCGAGCCGAGGACGAGGACGCTTCGAATGGGAGTTGCTGACACTTACTGGGACCCTCGTCTAGCGGCGGTTTGGGACCGGTCGGCGATCATCGTGAGGAATTCATCGAAGAGGTAGCCGTTGTCCCACGGTCCGGGCGAAGCCTCGGGATGGAACTGAACCGAGATGACGGGACGGGTCCTGTGCGTCAGGCCTTCAACCGATCGATCGTTCAGATTGACCAGGGCGACCCGCCAGTCGTCGTCGTTGGGCAGAGTGTTCTCAAGGACACGGAAGCCGTGGTTTTGGGAGGTGATCGAGACGTGGCCGCTCCGGAGATCGAGCACCGGGTGGTTGCCGCCGCGGTGCCCGAATTTCAGCTTTCCAGTATCGGCGCCGATTGCCCTCGCGAGGAGCTGATGGCCCAGACAGATGCCGAAATAGGGTGTGCCGCTGTGCAGGACATCGCGTACGACGTCCAAACCCTGGTCCAGGTTCGCGGGGTCGCCGGGTCCTGGCGAGACGATCACGCCGTCGGGGTTGAGCGCCGCGATGTCGGCGTATGGGGTGCCGTAAGGAACGACCGTGACGCGCGCACCGCGTTGCACGAGCGAGCGGAGGATGTTGCGCTTGACGCCGCAATCGACGACGACGACGTGGGGACCGTCGGGTGGACCGAGCGTCTCGATCTCGTCGGCGGCGACCTCATCGACCACGTCGAGCTCTCCGGGAAGGCGCGCGCGCTGGGCGCGCTCGACGAGCTCGGCATCGGTGAGCTCCTGCGCATCGTGAACGAGGACGGCCCGAGTATCGCCGACTGAGCGGATATGTCGTGTCAGTGCCCGCGTATCGACGCCGGCGATGCCGGCGATGCCGTGCCGTTTCAGATAGGCGTCGAGGGTGCCGATCGAGCGCCAGTTACTCGGGTCGTCGCATTGCTCGCGTACGACCAGGCCGGCGATCCAAGGACGGCGGGATTCGTCGTCCTCGTCGTTGACGCCATAGTTGCCGATCAGCGGGTAGGTCATGCAGACGATCTGGCGGCGGAAGGAGGGATCGGTGCAGACCTCCTGGTAACCGGTCATCGTGGTGGTGAAGACGGCTTCGCCCTCGGCGACGCCCTTGGCACCAAAGGCACGTCCGCGGAAAACCCGGCCGTCCGCCAACGCAAGCGCGGCGTCGGTGCGGGGGCGAAATGTCAGCACGGGCGAAACGGGGACGACCGTCGCAGTCGTTTCGAGCTGTACTTCAGTCATGGAACTTCACCTGCCCTCCGACGAGGGTGTAACGGGTTCTTCCGGTCAATGTCATCCCAAGGAGGGGAGTGTTGGCGCTCTTGGTCCTCAGAATTTCGGGGGTCACGCGCCAGGTCTCGGTCGGATCGAAGACGACGATGTCGGCCGGTGCGCCTGGGGCTAGTGTACCGCCCGGTTTGCCAAGCAGCCGCGCCGGCTCGGTGCTGAGTCGTCGAATCAGATCGGGGATGGTGAGGTGGCCGGCCCTGACGAGCGCGAGCAGGAGTGGCAGAGCGAACTCAAGACCGTTCATGCCCATGGCAGCGTGCTCGAAGTCCGTCCCCGTCTTCTCGGGGCTCGCATGGGGGGCGTGGTCCGTGGCAATCACGTCGAAGCTCCCGTCCTTGAGCGCGTCGAGGAGGCGACGGGTGTCGGCAGCGGTGCGGAGGGGAGGATTCACCTTGGTGTCGGGATGGCCTGGAGTCGCGGGCTCACCGGCGGGCTCGTGGACATTGAGCAACGTTCGGTCGCCGGCGACCCAGTCGTCGCTCATCGTGAGGTGATGGGGCATGACTTCGGCTGTGACGTGGACGCCATCCGCCTTTGCCTGCCTGATGAGATCGATGCCCCGGCCGGTGCTGACGTGAAGCACGTGGAGCCAGCCACCGGTCAGGTGAGCGAGCATCAGATCGCGGGCGATGATGATCTCCTCGGCTTCCGGGGGGATGCCGGAGATGCCGAGCTGTCTGGAGACCAGGCCTTCGTTCATCGCGCCGTCGGCCAGCGCTTTGTCCTCACAGTGGACCATGATCGGGAGATTCAGGTCGCGACTGGCATCGAGCGCCCGTCGCATGATTGCGCTGTCGCGCGTGGTGTCGCCGTCGTCGGAGAAGCCGATCGCGCCCGCCGCGGCGAGGGCAGCGAAGTCCACGGCTTGTTCGCCGGCCCGGCCGAGGGTGATGGCGGCGATCGGGTAGACGCGCACCACAGCGTCGCGGGCGATCCGGGCGTTCAGGTCTTCCAGCGCCTCGACCCGGTCGAGCGCCGGCCGGGTGTTGGGCATGCAGCAGATGGTCGTGAATCCGCCGGCCGCCGCTGCGGCCGTGCCGGTCGCGATCGTCTCCTTTGCTTCGAACCCGGGTACTCTCAGGTGGACGTGGAGATCGATCAAGCCGGGCGCAACGATGCAGCCGGAGGCATCGAGGGTCTCGACGCCTGAGAGGTTGCAGTCGTCCCCGACCTGCACGATCACCCCGTCGCGGACGAGGACGTCAGCGGGACGATCGATGCCCTGTGAAGGGTCGACGACATGGCCGCCACGGATAAGGCGCGTGCTGTCGCTCATGGGCAGCTCCGTCCCGAGGCGGGCGATTCAAAAAAAACGCCCCGAGGTCTGTTGGAGACCTTGAGGCGTCTGTTGAAGCAGCGTTGTTGTCTCACCGGCACTAGCTACCCTCACCTCTGCGCGAGGCATCGTTGGAGTATAGGCGGGTCCGGTTCGAGACGTCAACCGAGGTTGATGGCTTGAGTGGGTGCGGGACCTCAGCCGCCGGTGTCGATCTTGTCGACCAAGCGGTTCAATTCGGCACGCAGGTTCGTCCAGTTGTCCTCGGGGCCCTCCAAGGAGAAGGAGTACAGCTCGCCATTCTTGAGCCAGGAGTACTGGCGACCACGGATCACCGTGGGCACGGTGGTGCCACCGACGGCGGTCTGAACGTATGCGTAATCGGTCATCACGGCCGCGTTGCCGTCGATGGTTGCCGGTTTGCTGCCGAGCTGGGTGTAACCGGGTTCGCCGCGGGCCGGGTTGGCGTTATTGGTGGACACCGCCTGGAGGAGGTCGATCTGGGGTGTCGTGGCGGTCGAGAGGAAGACGACGGTTTGCGGGTCGTCGTTGGAGACGGCGCGGAAGACCTCGGGTTCAATGGTCGGGAAGTTGAGCCAACCTCGAGGATAGGAGACCTTGACGGTACCCACCTCGACGGTGCGCACACGGTCGTCGTGCCAATCCTTGATCGCCCAGCCGGCGAGGAAGGCGACGAGTGCGCCGGCCAGAACGATCAGGTCGCTGGTGGTGAGACGCGGACGCCGCATTCGGATGTCGTAGAGATCACTCGTGGCGACGGCCATATTACCGGTCTCCCGAAGGTGCGGGCGTCGGCCGCCCGGCGAGTGTCAGCGTTTCCTTGACCGCACTTCGAAGCAGGTAGAAGACGACGCCGAAGACAGCGACCGCAAAGAGTCCGGCGACGAGGACGCCGCGCCAGGCTTCGAAGCCCAGTTCCCGCGCGGTGACCTCGGATTGGAGCCAATCAAAGCAGCCGTTGAGGAGCGCGGACAGGCCGACGAAGAGCGCGGCGTACCAGGGAGCGTGCTTCTCGAACTTCACCTGGCCGAGGCCGTAGCCGACGATACCGCCGAGGGCGGCCAGTGCGAGCGCATTGACGATGATTCGGGTCGTGCCGACGTCGAGATTCAGCCCGCGGTGGTCCAGGACGTAGTTGAAATTCAGGAGCGTCGCGATGCCAAGGCCGGCGGCGGTCCCGTAGATCACGCCGTCTGCCCGCTCGTCGAACTCCTCGGTTAGATAGACGGTGAACCGAACGACCACGTAGACCGTGAGCGCCTGGACGACGCCCTGGGTGAGGGTTTGCACGAGGATCGAGTAGAACCAGTTGTCTGGTCGCCAGGTATTGAGGTCGAGCAGGTTGCGCCGGAGCGGTTCGTCGACGGTTCCGGCGATGAGCGCGCCGAGAACCATCGTACTGAACAGGAACGCGTGGGGCTCGGCTTCGAGGCGATCGAGCTGCCGGAAGACGCCGAGCCAGAGTACGGCCGGCACGATGGCGAGGATGAGGCCAATCAGTACGATCCAGTCATTACTGACTTCGTCTGAGATGTTGTCCCCGACCGCCAGCATCAAGATGGCGAGGGCGCCGAGTCCGACGACCATGGCCGCCAGGGCCGGCCAGGTGCCGCGGCTGCCCATGGTCGCGCGCGCGTAGTGTTCATTGCAATAGGTTCTGCCGCCCAGTGTGTGGATTTTTCCCGTGAGCGGGGAATGGCAAACCACACATTCGAGCTCCTCGTCGGGGTGAGGAACAGCCCTTAGCGATTGCGATTGCTCCACTGGTCTCATTCTCCCCCGGGTCTCGACGCCCCCGTGTGAGGCACCTGCAACGTCAGTCACCGGACGTCCGACGACGCGCCAAGACGGAGCGGCGAACGACAGACGTAGGATCGCATAATCTCGTTCGTCGAACCTAAACGCTATCGTACGATCGACGCGAATTCTTGCCAACCCTGACGATGGGTCCGCTCATTCCGGCTCGGCGAAACGACCGCCCGACAATGTGGGTGCGACGTGGTCGTTTCGCCTATTCGTCCTCGTCGTCATCGTGGGCCGCGATGCCGAGTTCCCCGGGTAAGTGTCCGTTTTGCTGCGGGCATGCATGCGGTCCCGGCTCCATCGGCTGGCCGCAGAGCACACAGCGCGGCCGTCCGGCCGCGACGACGGTGGCGGCATCACCGCTCAACTCGCGGGCCTGGGACCGGGTCAACCGACAGACGAATCCAGGGTCCTCGTCGGTATCCACTTCCATGTCATGGGCAATCACCACGAGCCGGTCACGTTCCTCGTCGAATCCCAGCTCTATCCGGCCGACGCGAAACTGGCGCCTGGTGGTGAGATCGAACTCGATGGGATCGCTGGCGGGCTGGAGTTCGGGGGAGCGTTCCGGAAGCTGGTCGAGCACCTGCTCCAGGGCGCGACCAAGGGCATCCAATTGCTGTTTTTCCATCCAGACGATGTAGGTCTCCCCATCGACGACGGCCATGAGGCGGAATCGGCGTTGCCCAGGTTCGCCGATGGCCTCCACCCGGGCTCGCTGAACTTCCCCAGACTCCCGATTCCCCGACGGCACTTCGGACATCCCTCTCCGTCCCGGCTCGCTATGGCTCACGACTTCCGATCGATTCCCGATCGTGCGTCGTCTTCAATCTGGACCGTGTGCGACGAGAGCGCCCGTTGAAGCGGACGCCCTCTGTTCGCGAGCGCGGTCGCTAGACTGCTAAGAGTACGCGATGAGCAGGTACGCGGTCTCCGCTCATGGAACGAAGGTGGCGCTATTCGTCCGCCCGATCCTTGCCGTCCGCGTTGGGAGCCGCCGCAGCCGCGGCCGCAGCGATCTGCGCCTTGCCGTTGACGCCATTCGCGCCGCCGACGCCATCGCTGACCCCGCGCATCGGGGGTACTTGCCGCATCATTTCGCCGACGTCGACGCCCGTCAAGGACTCGAAGAGGGCCGGCACTTGAGCGAGCATCGTCGTCATGTCCGAGGTGACCCGATTGATGCCGGCACCGTGCCCGTTGCTGTCACCGGTCGAAACGACGGTGATCTTGTCGACCTTTGAGAGCGGCTCAGCCATGGCGCGGACTACTTCGGGCAGGCCGGTCAGCAGCTTGTCGAGAATCGCGGCCTGGTTGTAGGCCTGGTAGGCGCCGGCCTTGACGGTCATGGAGTTGGCTTCGGCTTGGCCCTTAGCGAGGATGATCTCCGCCTCGGCAAGACCGCGCACCTTGGTGACTTCGGCCTGGGCCTGGCCTTCTAGGCGGGCGGCTTCGGCCTGACCGGTTGCCTGAAGCACCTGTCGCTGTCGCTCGGCCTCGGCCAGGGTCTCGATCCGCTTGCGCTCGATCTCCGCTCCGCGCAGGACCGTCGCGATCAGCTCCTTCTCGCGACGCAGGATCTCGGCCTCCTGGACGGCCACCTCACCCTGCTTCTTGACCTGCTCGATCTTGACCTCTTCCTCGATCACGCGCTGCTGCTCGATGTTGGTCTGGATCTCGTAGGCCTTGTCGGCCTGGGCCTGCTGGATCTTGACCGTCGACTGATACTCGGCCTTCTTGATCTCGAGGTCCCGGAACGCCTCCGCCTGCTTCGTCTGACTCGCCGTCTCGGCGATCACCTTTTCCTGATCGGCCTGCGCCTGGGCGATGCGCGAATCGCGGTCCGCTTGGGCGCGCCGAATCGCGATGTCGCGATCCGCTTCGGCCGAGGCGATCTCGGCTTGACGCTTGATGGCCGCGATGTCCGGCTTACCCATGTTCAGGATGTATTCGTTGTCGTCGCGGACCTCCTTGATCGTGAAGGAGACGACCTCGAGACCCATCTTGCTCATGTCGTCCGCAACCTGAGAGCGGACCTTCTCGGCAACCATCTCGGGCTCTTTGACGATTTCCTCGACCCGGAGCTGGCCGATGATGCCGCGTAGGTGTCCCTCGACCACGAGGCGAATCAGTCCTTCCCGCTCCAGCGGCGGCTTGTTGAGGAACTGCTCGGCCGCCGTCAAGATACTGATTTGGTCCGACTTCACCTTGATCTGTGCGACCGCCTCGACGTTCACCGCGACACCCTGAACGGAGTAGAAGTCGTTTTGGGGTGTGACGTCGAAGCTCATCAATTCAAGCGAGAGTTCGCGCGCTTGCTGGACCATGGGCCAGATGATGCGGCCGCCGCCGACGACCACTTTGGTGCCGCCGAAACCGAAGACGATCAACGCCTGGTTCGGTCCGACTTTGCGGAACATCGAGGCGACCAGCGCCAGGATGAGCATAACGACGATGGCCAACCCGACGACGATGACGACAACTCCTGCAGCACTCATGGGATTCCTGTTCTCCCCCAGTTGACACGACCATCCAAGGCGAGCCGCGTCGGTACGAATGTGACTCCGGCTCTGGCAGTCGTGGCTCGGCTACCGTGCGTGAATTGACGACTGCGAAGACAACGCCGGCTCCGATTGCGGCGGCGGCAGTTCCGTTGCTTCCGACTCGTTATCCGTTCCGAGCTCGTCGAATCCGTCGCCGACGAAGGTTGCCCAGGGCTCGACTTGGGCGATGCCAGATGAGTGACGCAAGATGACGACTTGCGTCCCGCGCGGGATGGCTTCCCCGCCCGGCGCCCGGGCCGCGGACACCTGGCGGACGCCTCGCTGCTCGTAGACGATCTCGCCGGTACCGCCGGCGCGGATCGACGATGTGACGCGGGCGACCGTTCCCGGCATGTAGGCGTCGGACGCCCGCAGCAGGCCGGCCTGCTGCGCGTGCATCTTGCGGAGCAGCCAGTAGATGACGTACGCGCCCGCCACGCCGGCGATGACGCCGAGGACGAGGCTGACGACCGCATAGACTTCCAAGCCGTTGCGGGCGAGATAGGCGACGCCACCGAACCAGGTCAGGAACCCGAGAACCGTTCCGACGCTGATCGGCGAGAGCACATCGTCGGAGCCATGCCCGTGCTGGCCATCGTGCCCGTGATGCCCGATGTGGCCCATGTGGCCTTGGTGGCCTACGGCGTCATGATCGATCCCGATGTCGGCAATACCGAGAAAAAGCGACAATCCCGAGAAGATCAGACCGAAGAAGAAGCAGCCGAGAAGAATCGCGTCCAATACGTCGTTGACGACAAACATCGCCAACCTCCGATCACCCGTGGCGCCTTCGGACGGCCGCAGACTTCCTGGCCCCGCTGCCGAAGGTCTTCCGCGCGAAGTTCGCCGATGCGACCCTATTTTAGCAGAGACCGATCCTCCTTCCCCGTCGGACAGAGGTCCGGAGTCTTCCTATCGCATTAGGGTGATTACGTCGTCTCGACACGGCCGGATTCATCGCCAGCGAGCTGCGTGCCGGCGAGACAGGAAGAGATGTGAGCCGCTGAGAACGGGCACGCCTTTTGCTGAGGCTGATTGGTCACTGGCTGCCGACGACTTTATACTCGACAGGCGAAACACGGGAAGGATCTTTGGACCGCATGAACACCCCTGGCGACGAGACCAGCACACAGCTCATTCCCGCCGACGTCAACAACGACGGCGACGCGACGATTCTCGAAGGGCTTGGCAGCGAGCTGCGCCTTGGGCGGACCGAGGTGGCGCCGGAGACGGCCGCAGCCTCGACGCGAACCGAACCGAGCCTGATGCTCGATGTTGTCCGTGCCGACGCCGAGGTGCAGGCCTATATCCGCCAGGCGAATAAGAATCTCGGCGTGCTTGGCTTCACCGAGCACGGATTCCGACACGTCGGGTTGGTCGCCAACATCTCGCGCAACGTCTTGCGCCTGCTCGACTACGACCCACGCCAGCAAGAGCTGGCCGCGATCGCCGGGTACCTGCACGACATCGGGAACGTGATCAGCCGGCACGGCCACGCCTCGACCGGTGCGCTCCTGGCTTACCCGATTCTCAACCGGCTGGGGATGGCGCCGGAGGACGTGGCGATCGTGTTAGGGGCGATTGGATCGCATGGCGACGACAGCGGTCGCCTGGGTGAGCCGGTACATCCGGTCTCCGCGGCGTTGATCCTGGCCGACAAATCGGACGTGCATCGCTCGCGCGTGCGCAACACCGACCCGACCACGTTCGATCAGCACGACCGGGTGAACTACGCGGCGACATCGTCGTTCTTGCGGGTGGCGCCGGAGGCGAAGACGATCACGCTGGAGCTGACGATCGACACGGAAATGGCGCCGGTGATGCAGTACTTCGAGATCTTCATGCCCCGCATGCTGATGAGCCGGCACGCGGCCGAGCTCCTGGGATGCGCCTTCCACATCACGATCAACGAGGTGGTCGTTCTTTGACTGAGTCGTCAGTTGTCAGAAGTGGATCTCGCCTATTAGTCGTGCTTGGAGCTGATCGCCCGCGCTGCCCAGGAGCAACCGGGAGGCCAAGACCGGTAACGACCGAGGGTCGGATCGGGTTATGAGTAGTCGCTGGAAGGATTTTGACATGTACCTGCTCCTCACGACGGTGGTCGTGATGGGGTTCGGTGTCGTCTCGATCTGGAGCGCCCTCGGCGGCGGAACGTTGACACCCGGCAACAAGGCGGTTCAGCAGGCGCTGTACAGTGTCGTCGGTGTCGGGTTGATGTTTTTCATCGCCGGGATGGACTACCGGTTCTTCTCCTCATTGTCGTGGATCCTCTACTTCGGCGCTCTCGCACTCCTGGTTCTGGTGCTGATTCCGAGTCCCTTCACGTTGGAAGTGCTCGGAGCGCGGCGTTGGTTTGTGATCGGAGGACTTGAGAACGGGATCACGATCCAGCCTTCCGAATTCGGGAAACTGGCGACGATCTTGGCCCTCGCCGGTTTCATCGCCTCGCGCGGCCGGGAAATGCGAGACCTCGGTAATTTCATCGTTTCGATGCTCATCGTGGGCGTGCCGGCGATCTTGGTGTTTCGGGAGCCGGACCTCGGGTCGGCGCTGGTCTATGGCGTGATCTGGCTGTCGATGATGCTGGTGACGCAGACACGGAAGATCTACTTTGGCGCGCTCGCTTTGATGGCGTTGCCGGCATTTCTCTTTGCCTGGGAATTCGTGTTTCACGACTACCAACGAGAGCGATTGCTTATCTCCTACAACCCCGAACAAGACCCTATGGGCGCCGGCTACAACATCATCCAGGCGCGCCTGAGCATCGGCTCGGGCGGTATTTTTGGGTTTGGCCTGCACGGTGGCACGCAGAGCCAGCTCGAGCTGCTGAAGGTCCGGGAATCCGATTTCATCTTTGCCCACGCAAGCGGGATGGTCGGTTTTGTTGGCATGATGGCTCTTTTTTCCTGTTACATGATGGTTATCTGGCGTTGCCTGCGTGTTGCGGAGACCGCTAAGGACAGTTTCGGTCAGTGCGTGGCGATCGGCGTCACCGGCATCATGTTCTTTCAGGCATTCGTCAATATGGGGATGAATCTCGGCATCATGCCGGTTACCGGCATCACGCTGCCGTTTGTCAGCCAGGGTTCTTCGTCGTTGTGGACCTTCCTGATGGCCCAGGGGATTCTCCAGAGCATTCTGATGCGCCATCGGAAGTTAGCGTTCCAGCCGACCTGACGTCCACCGGGTCGTGCCGGCCCACCTCTCGCGCCAATGCATACAATTCCGAGCGTGGCCGGCCGGTAATCGCGGCGGCCTCTCTGGCGGCCTCACTCGGTTTCATCCCCGCGGTCAAGAAGCGGCTGAGCACGGCACGAGGATCCTCGGACTGATGGTCCTCGACCGGACCGCTTGCGACGACGATGACGACTTCACCGCGGAGTGAGCCGGCGGCCAACTCGGCGGCAAGCGATCGCAGTGTCCCGACTCGAATCTCCTCATGCAGCTTGGTCAGCTCGCGCAGGATCGCCGCGGGGCGCTCACCCAGCGCGACGTGCAACTCTGCCAGCGACTCGGCGACCCGGCCCGGCGATTCGAAGAGGACGAGGGCAAACCCGGTGGCAGCGGCACGGCTCAGCAATCGGCGGCGCTCAGTCTGCGCGCGGGGGAGGAACCCGAGGAACGTGACCGGGCCTTCGACCAGTCCGGAGGCGGAGATCGCGGCCGCGAGGGACGACGGCCCAGGGATGGGGGAAACCTCGTAGCCGGCCGCGATGGCGGCCGAGACGATCGCCTGTCCCGGATCGGAGATACCGGGTGTGCCGGCGTCGCTGACGAGCGCGACGTCGCCGGTGGCGAGCGCTTCCAGGAGGCGGGCGCGGCGGGCGCGTTCGTTGAAGGCGTGGTAGCTAATGAGCGGTGTGTCTATGCCGAAGTGTGCGAGCAGTCGCCCGGTGTGTCGGGTGTCCTCCGCCGCGATGAGCGAGACGCTCCGTAGGATCCGTAGCGCGCGGGCAGAGATGTCCTCGAGGTTGCCGATCGGTGTGGCGACGATGTAAAGAGTGCCCATGCGTGAAGCGCGATCCGCGTTGGTGAACAGATGATCGAACGGCTATACTTTAGTGTACGGACAGTTATCGAACCTTTTAGGATTTTTGAACCGGATTCGGAGGCTCCCCGCGCATGACCATCCCATCGCTCTTTGGTGAGGAGCCTCCAGCTGCCCGATCCGAAGCGTCGTCGGCAAGTCTGCCGACCGGCACCGCAGGCGCCGCGGGCGGTGCCCAGACTCAATCATTGTATCGGAAGTACCGGCCGCAGACGTTCGATGCGGACGAGTTGGTCGGACAAGAGCACATCGTGCGGACGTTGCGTAACGCGATCGCGCTCGATCGGGTTGCGCACGCCTACCTCTTCTGCGGACCCCGGGGCACAGGCAAGACGACGACGGCGCGGCTTCTGGCCAAGGCGGTCAACTGCCTCGATCCAGACCCGGCGCGGCGACCCTGTAATAGTTGCGAAAGTTGTCGCGCGATTGCTTCCGGCGCGGCGACCGATGTGATCGAGATCGACGCGGCGAGCAACCGAGGGATCGACGACATCCGGGAGTTGCGAGAGCGCGTGAAGTACGCGCCCACGCAGTTGCGGAGCAAGTTCTACATCATCGACGAGGCGCATCAGATCACCGGCGCAGCGGCGAACGCCTTCCTCAAGACCCTGGAGGAACCGCCGGGGCACACCAAGTTCGTCCTGGCGACGACCGATCCGGAAGAGTTGCTGGCGACGATCGTGTCGCGTTGCCAGCGGTTCGACTTTCGCCGGATCGGCGCCGAGGCGATGGTCGGACGGCTACGCTCGGTTGCAGAGGCCGAAGGACTGACCGTTGACGACGAGGCGTTGCGGGTGGTCGCACGGCATGCGGCCGGTAGTCTGCGGGATGCGCTCGGTCTGCTCGATCAGCTCGCGGTGTACGGAGATCGGGCGACCGAGGGGGATTCGATCGACGCGGCCGCGGTGCGCGCCTTGCTGGGCGTCAGCCGGAACGATCGGGTGGAGACACTGGCGACCGCGTTGGCGGAGCGGGACGTGGCTACGGCGCTCGGCGCAGTCAACGCGGCGGTCGAGGCGGGCGAGGATCCGCGACAATTAAACCGGCAACTCGTTGCCTATCTACGGATTCTGCTGCACCAGCGCGCAGGCGGATCGCCGGACGCGGACGAGCGAGCGAAGGACCTAGCGACGCGGTTCGAGTTGGCAGAGATCGCGTGGCTGGCGCGGGTCTTCAGCGAGGTCGACTACAAGATCCGCCATTCGTCCTATGCCCATCTGCCTTTCGAAGTCGCTCTCGTGGAGGGCATTCTGCGACGGTCCGAGGCGAGCGCGGCACCACGGGTCGAGACGCAGACGTCGAACCTGGCTGGGGTGACGGCCCGGCCGGCCGAGAAGAACGGCCGGGACGATGATCTGCTGAACAAACCGCCGACGACGGCGTTGCGGGACCGGGTTCGTGGCGTTCCCACTCGTCCGGCTAATCCAGCGCTGACCGAGGTACCGGCGGCGAGCTCATATGTCGCTGCTGTCCCGGCACAGCCACCTGCGGAGGAGGCGCCACGGAAGAAAGCTGCGGCACCGGCGACGGGTGGACCATCTGTCGAGCAGCTTATCGATCTTTGGCCGCGGATTCGACTCGACGTGAAGGCGGTCAACCGCCGGATTGAAGCGCTGCTGAGCTCCATCGATCCGGTGACGGTTCGCGGGGACGAGATCGTCCTGGCGGCGGCGTACGCCTTTCACCGCGACCGGATGAACTCGGACGAGGTGCGGCAGGTCGTCGACGAGGCCATCTCGCGGCTCTTGAAGCGTCCGGTCAAAACAACGTGCGTCCTGCGAGGCGAGGAATCGGGGAGCGGCGGTGGATCGACGCTGGCCGCGCCGCAGTCCCGGCGAGAGCCGGCGTCGGAACATCCTTCGCTGATGGCGATGCCGGTAGAGGAGCCGCCGCCGTCGATTGACGAAGAGGACGGTGTGCACGATCCATCAGTCGACGAGCGGCGAATCAGCGCGGCAAAGAACATCTTCGACGCCGAGGAACTCACTTCGTAGCCACCCGGGTCCGCCGACCGTTTCAGTCCGCGGCCGGGCTTGCGGCGACCGGGGATGCGTCCTGCGAGGCCTCGGGCGTGGCCGGGGCGGCGGGGCCACGGTAGACGACGCCCGGGGATTCGCCTGCTTTGGCGCGATAGAGGATCAGTTCCGCGTCGCCGTTGCCTGTGGGGGCAGCGCTCCAGAGTAGGCCGTCGACCGTCCACCAGAGACCGGTGACTCGTTCGCCGGCACCGAGCGGGAGTCGCTCCGTTTCGTTGCTGCCGATTGGTTGCAGCCAGAGGCTATCGGTTGGGTTGCCGCTCTCGTCCGGCATGGTGACGACGTAGGCGACGCCCGTGCCGTCGGGCGAGGGTGCGAAGTTCGTGATGGCCGAGACTGGGCCGACGCGGGAAGCTCCGGCGACGAGTCTGGGAGTGCCGCCGGCGGCGGATATCCGGAAGAGATCGCCCCCGAAGGTCGGATCCCCCGCCGTTGAAGCGACGGTGTAGAGGAGGGCCTCGCCGTCCAGGGTCCAGGCGACGCGAGAGACGGTGCGTCGCCTGTCCGCAGCCGGCGGGATGACCGGAACGGGATCGAGGGGGACGGCGCCGGTTTGGGCAACGTAGAGGCCGCCGGCCGCGGTAGGTACGGCAGGATCGATGTAGGCGATCGCATCGCCACGGGGAGACCAGGCAACGTCTCCGGGCGCGGCGGCTCGGCTAGGTCCGATCAAGAGCTGCGGATCGCCGGAGCGCGGAATCGTGAGGATCCCCCCGGTGGCGAGGGAGGCCAGGACCTGAGTGCCGTCAGGTGACCAGGAAAGGCTGGAGGCGCCATCGGGTGCGCGGGAAGTGGCTGCCCCGCCGGTGATGCGTTCAAGGTTCTCGACGCGTCGCATCTGGGCGCCGTCCGGTGAGATGAGGACCAGATCGATGCGGTCTTCCCCGTCGCCGCCGGCGATCAGGAGCGCGACGGCGTCGCCGGTGGGCGAAGCGCCGAAGGCGACCAAGCGGTCATTGGAGCCCGACCAGATCGGGCGGGGTTGTGACCAGGGCGGGCTCATGGCGATCAGGTCATCGCCAACCTGCAGGACGATCTTGGAGACTCCTCCGGGTGTCGCCAGGAGTTGGGCGAGCGGGACGGGTGAGGCGGCGGGGAGGTTCGGCGTCGTCGTTGGCGGAGTTTCTCGTGGTGTGGTCGCGGTCAAGACAGCGTCCTCGGTTGAAGGCGGTTCGTTGGCGAATCGCGGCCCGGCTCCGTCATCGGCGCAAGCGGCGAGCACGACACAGAGAAGCGCCGGCAAGAGCCACCTCGATAAGCGCGCCGGAAGCCTGTTCGATTGTTGTGCAAAACGTTGACGCTGTCTGGGCACGGGCCTATAGTGGGGGTTAGGGAGGTCAGCTCGCCGTGCGGCTGTTCGATCGGTTTCGCTCCGAGCCAGTGTATAACACGAGGGCGGTTGTTCGACGGACGGGAGTGCCAGCGGACACGTTTCGGGCGTGGGAGCGGCGCTATGGACTACCTGTTCCGGCCCGAACGGCCGGGAATCAACGACTCTATTCGGAGCGAGACATTGCTGTCATTTGCTGGCTCCGCGATCAGACGCGGGCGGGAGTAACGATCAGTCAGGCTGTTGCTCTCTTCGGAGTCGAGCACGGGGATACGTCGGGTGACGATGCGGACGGGTTGTCGACGGCGCATGGCTCCTGGGATGGGAGCGAGCCGGCGACGGAGGCCGACGGACGACTTGGGGAGTTCCGCGACCAGATCATCAAGGCGCTGGTGAAGTTCGACGCGGCTACCGCGGATCGAGCGGTCGAGGAGGCGCTCGCGCTCGTCGCGGTCGACGATGTCTGCCTGCACGTGCTCGAAGCGGCGTTGGTCGAGGTTGGCGACCGGTGGCGGCGGGGCGAGGTGGGGACTGGATCGGAGCACTTCGCGAGTTGCTTCGTGATGAGGAAGTTCGCGGCGCTCTTCAATCTCTCGCAGCCTCAGTATGGGCGGGGACCGATCGTCGCGGCATGTGTGGAGGGGGAGCTGCATGAGATCGGGTTGCTGCTGACGAGTCTGTTTCTCTCGCGTCACGGATTCCGCGTGGTGTATCTCGGGGCAAATCTGCCGTTGTGCGATCTGCTGACGGTGGTCCGCGAAGTGCGGCCGATGCTGGTGATGCTTTCGGCGGCGACTGAGACGGCTGTCGAGAAGTTGAACGTTGCGATCGCGACGCTACGCGGGGCGGTCGTCGAGAGGAAGGGGTTGACGCCAGCGCCGATGATCGGCTTTGGCGGACGGATCTTCGTGGATCGTCCGGAGTTGAGGGATGAGATCGACGCGCTCTTTCTTGGCGTGAATGCACGCGAGACGATCGAGTGCGTGGAACAGGCGCTGGCGCGTGATCGTGCAGGTGTCGCCGATTGATCGTTGGTCGATGGCTCGCGTGCTAGACTCCCTGGCTGATTGAGATGGTTGTCGGGCCGGCAGCGGAGAGCCTGTCCGGTCGTTGGGGAAACTCCATGCGCTTGACGATAGCGGACGTCGAACATGTGGCGGCGCTGGCCCGATTGGGGCTGACCGAGGCAGAGAAAGAGCGGATGCGCGACCAGCTCTCCTCGATCCTCGGGCACATCGAAGCGCTGGGGGAGATCGACACCGCGGCGATTCCGCCGACGGCACAAGTGGTGCCGCTGACGAACGTGATGCGCGAGGACCAGGTGCGACCGTCGTTGCCGGTCGAGCAGGTACTGGCGAACGCGCCGCGGCGGAGTGGGAATTTCTTCGAGGTGCATACACCACTCGGTGGGGATGAGGACGAGTCATGACGCGGGAGCTTTGGGACCTCACGGCGGCCGAAGCTCGCCGGTTGCTGGACGGGCGAGAGATCTCGGCGGTCGAGCTGACCGACGCGCATCTGGCGCGGATCGAGCGGTTGGAGCCGCGGTTGTTCTGCCACATCGAGGTGATGTCCGATGTGGCGCGGGCGCAGGCGATCGAGGCGGACCGGAGGATCGCGGCCGGCGAGGCGGCGGCACTGACCGGGATTCCCGTGTCGCTGAAGGACGTACTCGTCACTGTCGATGCACCGACGACGGCGGCGTCGAAGATCCTGCGGGGGTATAGGTCGCCGTACGATGCGACGGTGGTGCGTCGGTTGCGGGAGCAAGGGGCGGTCTTCGTCGGGAAGTCGAACACCGACGAGTTCGCGATGGGCTCTTCGACCGAGAACTCGGCGTACGGGCCGACGCGGAATCCGTGGAAGACAACGGCGGTGCCGGGCGGGAGTTCGGGCGGACCGGCGGCGGCGGTGGCGGCGGGGGAGGCGATCGTCTCTCTGGGGTCGGATACCGGTGGGTCGATCCGGCAGCCGGCGGGTTTCTGCGGGGTCGTGGGGCTGAAGCCGACGTACGGGCGGGTGTCGCGGTACGGGTTGATGGCGTTCGCGAGCAGTCTGGATCAGATCGGGCCGTTCACGCGGTCGGTCGAGGACGCGGCGATTCTGCTGGAGGCGATCGCCGGGCAGGACCCGTTCGACGCAACCTCGGTGCCGGTCGCGGTGCCGAATTACCGAGCGGCGCTGGGGGGCGATCTGCGGGGGACGCGGATCGGGGTGGCACAGGAGTACAGTGTCTCCGGGATGGAGGCGGGGGTCGAAGCGGCGGTGGCGGCGGCGGTGACCTGCCTCGAAGAATTGGGAGCCGAACTGGTGCCGGTCAGCCTGCCGCACACGAAGTACGCGCTGCCGACCTACTACATCACGGCGCCGGCGGAGGCGAGCGCGAATCTGGCCCGGTACGACGGGGTGAAGTACGGGTTGTCGGTCGAGGCGGGATCACTGCGTGAGATGTACGAGCGAACGCGGGGCGAGGGGTTTGGTCCCGAGGTGAAGCGCAGGATCATGCTCGGAACGTACGCGCTGAGCAGCGGCTACTATGATGCGTATTATGTGAAGGCGCAGAAGGTCAGGACGCTGTTGAAGCAGGATTTCGATAAGGCGTTCGAGCAAGTCGATGCGATCGTGGCGCCAACGTCGCCAACGGTGGCGTTCCCGATCGGGGCGCGGACGGAAGATCCGTACCAGATGTACCTGGCGGACGTCTTCACGATCCCGGCGAACATGGCCGGAATCCCGGGTATCGCGGTGCCGTGTGGGTTCTCGGAGGGGTTGCCGGTGAGTCTGCAGATACTCGGGAAGGCGTTCGACGAGGAGAAGGTGCTCCGGATCGCGCATGCGTACGAGCAGGCGACTGAATGGTCGCGACGGCGGCCGGAGTTGTAGGCGCGGTAACGACCCTCACCCCTGACTCCTCTCCCTCTAAGCGGGAGAGGAGGTGTGTCTTTCATGCCTTGTCGCTGACGACTCGGAGGATTCCTGACACGACGCGTTGGGCGTCGCCATCGCTCAGAAAATGCGGATTGAGCGCGACTGCATCTCCTTCGAACGGCAGCACCGCGACGCGAGGGTTCTGATCCCAGAGTCGGGCGATGATCTCGTCGCGCGTGAGCATAGACTCGGTCTTCGGCCGTAGGATGAGTCGCGGAATCGGCTGGCCGATGTGACTTTCCTCGACGCGCTCAATGGTCATTTCCGGCAGACCGGCCAGTGCCTGTTGCCACCAACTGACGACGTCGGCGAATCGTTTCGATTCGGCCGCTTCGTCCATCGTTACCGCCGCTTCCACCGCGGCCAGTAACCCCGCAAGCTCCTCCTTCCCGACCTTCGCCGGTCGTCCTATGCTTTGGTAGGGCCCGCCGTTTGCTCGACACGCCCGGACGAGATCGGCGCGTCCGAGAACGATGCCGCTGGATTGCGGGCCGCGAAGTCCCTTCCCTCCGCTGAAAATGGCAAGATCGGCGCCCATGTCTCTCGTGAATTTCCAGAGGTTAGCCACTGGGGGCACTTGATCCGCCGCATCGACGATCACCGGTACCGAGCGAGCCTTGCCGATACGAATGACCTCATCAAGCGGCAGCGCGTCGTCGGCGAACACAGTGCCGGCAAACCAGATGATGGCCGCGGTCCGGTCGGTGATCGCCGCGATCAGATCCTCGGCGGTCGGGCCAACTTCGATCAGCGTCGCCCCGGTCTCCCGGACGGCCGAAAGAAATCCATTCTGCTGGCTCTTCCAGACGACGAACTCGGTGTGCTGAAATCGTTGAAGATCAGGGAGTTCGGTCACGCGATCGATTTGATCGCGGACGATACACGCCGCAGCCGAGATCAATAATCCCGCGGCTGCTCCGCAGGAAACGGCAGCTGCTTCGTTATGGGTGAGCTCGGCGATGCGCTCGCCAACCCGGTCGTGAAACTCGGTCAAATCGATGAACGATCGCGCGGCTTCCTGCATCGCGGCGAGAACCGGTTCCGGCATCAGCGACCCGCCGATGATTGTCTGCGCCGCCGCGGCGTTAATGACGGACCGCACGCCCAAACGCTGATAAATCCCCATTACCTTGCCTTTCACGCCTTACCGGACTGCCCGAGGATCGAGGGCATCTCGCAGCCCATCGCCGATGAAATTGATCGAAAGCACGGTTACCGCGATCATCAAGCCCGGGGGAAGCCATAGCCAGGTCATCGACCGGAGCACAGTGACCGACTGAGCGTCGGTCAGCATGTTGCCCCAACTCGGGGTGGGAGGCTGCACACCGAGCCCGAGAAAACTCAACCCCGCTTCGAGAAGAATCGCTTGCGCCATCCCGAAGCTGGCCGCGACGATCACCGGTGTTAGCGCGTTTGGGACCACGTGCCGAAAGATAATTCGGCGATTTGGCGCGCCGATCGACTGCGCGGCGATGACGAAGTCTTGCTCTCGCAAGGAGAGAAAGTTGCCCCGCACCAACCGCGCGATCGGCGGCCAGCCCATCGCTCCAATCACGAGCATGACGTTGTAGATGCTCGGCCCGAGGATGGACACGATCGTGATAATGACGATCAGCGATGGAAACGAGAGCACCATATCGGCGATGCGCATGATGAGCGAATCGACCCATCGGCCATAAAACCCCGCCAGACCGCCAAGCACGATGCCGATCGCGGCATAGATGGAGACGGCCACCAGCCCAACCGAGAGCGACACCCGGCCGGCGTACAGCAATCGACTCAAAACGTCACGGCCGGAGGAATCGGTGCCAAGGCGGTGCTGCGCGGATGGGCCTTTTCGATACGAACGAAGATCGACGGTATAGGGGTCATGCCGAGCTATCTGCGGCGCCCCAAGCGAGGCAACGACGAGCAAGAAAAGCAACGAGCTCCCGAGGAGCGCCAGTCGATGGCGACGAAACCGGTGCCACACGCCCGATCGCCGCCGATGGGATTCGAGTAGAGGACTCGAAACAGGCGCGCCCGAGGCAGGAATACCTGCGAGTGGAACGTCGGAGTAATCAACAGTTTCCGTCACATGTCGCCTCCGGCCCGCTCATGAGTATTTGATGCGCGGATCCACCACCGCGTAGACCAGATCGGCCAGCAGGTTGCTGGCAACCACGGTCACCGCTCCAAGAAGGGTGATCCCCATGATCACGGGGTAATCGCGCCCGAACACCGATGCCACCGCGAGGGTGCCCATCCCGGGCCAGGCAAAAATCTGCTCGATGATGACCGTGCCGCCAAGAAGCGCCGGCAGATCGAGCGCGATGATCGTGACCAGCGGGTTTAGAACGTTGCGAAGCGCATGGCGAAACATCACCGTCCGTTCGGAGAGCCCCTTGGCGCGGGCCACCGCGATGTAGTCCTGATGAATGCTCTCGAGCATGCTGGCGCGCGAATAGCGGATGAGCGGAGCGGCCTGAGCCAACCCGAGAGTTGTTGCCGGGAGAATGATGTGTTCGAGCGAGTCGATAAACGATTTTGATCCGCCGACGGAATTCATCCCCGCCGTGGGCAGCCATCGAAGCTGGACGGAAAAAATATAGATAAATCCGAGGCCGAGGAAGAACGAGGGAATCGAAACAGCCGCGAACCCCAACAGACTCGCGGCATAGTCGAAAACGGAGTACTGCTTGACCGCGGCAAGAAGGCCGAGCGGAATGCCGATCAGATTGGCCATGATCAAGACCGTCGACATCAGCAACAGGGTCGGCCAGATGCGTTCGGAGATCTTTCGCCAGACCGGCTGGCCATCCTGGTAGGAATACCCCAGGTTGCCGCGCGACAGTTCCTTGAGCCAGATGACGTAGCGCGTTGCCGCAGGTTTATTCAGTCCAAGCGCTTCCTTGCGTTGCTCAACCCATTCCGGGCCGAGATTCGCCATTTGCTTGGGATCGAGCATCGCCGTCACGGGGTCGCCGGGGGCGACATTTCCCAGGGCGAACGTGGTGAGGCTGATGCCGAACAGAATCGGGACGGCGATGACCAATCGTCGCAGCAGGTAACGCCCCATACGCGGCTCCGTGGCGGACTGTCATGACCCGATGGCATGACGAGCATTGGCAGAAAACCCGTCCGCAGGAGAATACCCCTGGGACGGGCTCGCGGCTTTCGTATTGGGGGGCGTTATTGGGTGACCCACCACTCCTCTGCGTTCCAAAGGCGGTTGTCGGCGTAACCCGGGCCCTTGAAACCCTGAACGCGATTGTTCACGGCGAACAGGGAATTCGGCGACCACTGGTACAGGTTCGGAACGTCTTCGTTGAGGATCTTTGCGGCTTCGGTGTAGATGCGCTTTCGCTCCGCCAGGTCGGTCGTCCCACGGCCCTGAACGTAGAGATCGTCGAGCGTCGGGTTCGAGTATCGGGAGAAGTTGGTGCCGGCGGGGGCAAGATTGGCGGTCGAGTAAAAGAGCGAGGAGATGTTTGGGTCGGCGCGGTACGTGTCACCGCCGTTGAAGAACATCTCGAACTCGACCTCTTCTGAGCTGATGCGCCGGATCAACTCGGTGATCTCGACTTGGAGCAGTTCGAGATTGATGCCGGCATCCTTGAACTGGTTCTGGATGATCGGCGGAATCGGATCCTGGTCGAGATTCACGACCAGCGCGACCACTTTCTGGTTGGGGTCCCACCCAGCCTCGCTGAGCAGTTGCTTCGCTTTGTCGACGTCATACTCGTAGGGATTGAGCCCCTCGGGAACCCCCATCCAGGCCGGGCCAAAGATCGGGGAATTGGTGATCTCGCCTTCTCCCCCCAGGATGGCGTCGATCATCGCCTGTCGATCCATGGCGTGCATCATCGCCTGCCGCACGCGCTTGTCCTGAAGATGCGGCACTTGGTTGTGGATCACGATGTGCGTCATGCTCGGACTCTGCACGCTGATCACGGAGACATTCGCAAACGACCGCGCCCCTTCGGCCTCGTCGAGCGGCAGCGGCATGATGTCGAGTTCGCCCCGCTCGATCTCGGCGAGTGCGACGTCTGGCGTGCGAATCGAAAGGAGGATGCGATCGAGGTAGGGAGCAGGGCCGCCGTACGTTTCGTTGCGCTGCAGCTCGATGTATTGATCCACCTCGTATTTGACGAAGTTGTAGGCGCCGGCACCGACCGAAGGCTCCATAAAGAGGATGTTCGCCCATGCCTCGGGAGCGACGTCCTTGTGAATATGCTCGGGGAGAATGGCGAACCCGGAGTAGTCGCACAGGGTGATCAGGAACGACGCATCGGGAGCATCGAGTGTAATCGCGATGGTTCGCTCATCGGGCGTCGCGATCCCGCTGATCGTTTCTGCTTTCTGATCGCCAAACGCTTCGGCGCCGGTAATGGCGAGGAACCGACCACGCCAGAGGCTACCCGTTCGTTTATCAACTGCCGTTTCGATTGAGAACGCGACGTCTCGCGAGGTCAGCGGCGTTCCGTCGTTGAAGACCAGTCCCTCTCGCAGAGTGAACGTGTAGGTTTTGGCATCTGGAGTGGCTTCGACCTTTTCCGCTAGATCCAGGACCGGCTCAAGCTTGTCGTTCATTTTGACAAGCGCGCCGAAGATGAGTCGTTCGATCTGCTGCTCGTTTCCGGAGGTCGAGAAGTTCGGGTTCAGCGTGACCGGCTTGCGAATCAGCATGTTGACTTCTCCGCCCCGTTGCGGAGTAGGAGTGGAATCTTGGGCCATCGAACGGCCCGCAACGAGCGGCCCCATGGCCGCAGCCACAACGCCTGCCGTCGCCCCCTGCAACAACCGGCGACGACTGACTCCGCGAGCTTTCACTGATCCAGGATCGTTGTTCTGACCCAATGGCCCAAGCATCGCCGACTCCTCTGGCAGATGAGGTTTCGATTTGTTCAGTTGACCTGAAGACTACGCTAGCAGGTCTGAAAATGGCAGTCAAGTCCTGGTAATTTTGTAGATGTCCTCCGGGTCAAGACGCCTCAGTCGGCGGCGTGGGCGAGCGAGGCGGCCCGCTCGGCGAACTCTTGATAGGAGAGCCCTGCCTCCAGCCGGTGCTTCCGTATGACTCGACCACCTTCCCGTGAGAGTCTGTGCACGGGCATGATGTTGAGCCGCCTACCGAGATCGGTCTACACATAAACGGCATCTTGCATTCAATACGGTTCAGTGTGGAACTGGCAGGCAAAAGGTCAGGGGGTCGGAAACCATGAGAGCTTCTCGCGTTGTCCCATTCGTATTGCTGGGCTTGCTGCTTGCAGACTGTGGGGATCCTCCGGAGCATCGCTCAAGTAAGCAACTCCTGTTCCCTACCGAGGACTGCGGCTTCACCAACCGCTCGGGCCTGCCCGGCCGTCATGCCATCGCCAACGCCGGACAAGTCGGTGGTGGCGGTCACTACCAAGTACGGCGCAACGGCACATCTTGAGCCGTCCAACAGCTCACGCTCCGACTGCGGCAACTAATCGGTGCGAGAGCGGCTCCGCTTGCTCGGCCCTCCGGTCGTCAACAGCGAAGGCACCTGGTATCCGGCTTACTGTACCGTTGGCATCTTCGAGGGTGGGCAGCATGCCTACTTCAATGCTCTGGAAGTTGACCTCGTCTAGGAGGAGCCGACGCCTCCTGGTACGGTGACGTTCGAAGGCAACGGCTATTAGTCTTGGGGTGCGCGTCAGAGTTTTCGGAGGGCGGGCGGCGTGACCTCGGGTGGGCGGCCGGCCAGGAGCCGACGCTTCCAGGGGTGGTCGGCGGTCGGCCGGCCGTCGACGACGCGCTTGGGCGGCGCCGGCACGGTGACAGGGGCAGGTGGCGGCGGCTCCGGCCCCGGCTCCGGGGGCGGCAGCGCGGGTGGCGGGGTCGTCCGGGCCAGGCGGGCGGCCCGCCGCGTGGCACCGGCCAGCCGCGCTTGTGCCCGCAACTGGGTGGCGATCCGCGGCCAGGCCTCCTCCCACCGCCCGCCGCAGAGCACGGTCCGTAGTCCCAGCATCGGGTCGACGTGCTCCGGCGCCCAGCGCATCCCCGCCCCGCACAGCCGCGCCTGGACCACGGTTTTGGCGCCGCTTTCGGCGCAGCCGCTGCCGAGCGGGTAGCCGGCGGCGGCGAACGCGGCGTAGCGGATCTGGTCCCGCCGCGCGCCCAGGTAGCGCACCGCCTCGTCGCGTGCTTCCCCGGCGGGCAGCGCGGCGAGCGCGGTCAGCACCCGGTCCGGATCGCCGTGCCGCAGTTCGTGCGCCCAGGTCGCCAGCCACTCGCTGGTGGCCGCCGTCCCCGCCCCCGTCGCCTCCTGGGCCGCGCCGGCCAGGTACCCCACGGCGTGGGCGAAGTCGAGCACCCGGACCGCGTCCGGCCGGTGCAGGTCGACGACCCCCTGGATCCACGCCGCCCCGTCCGCCACCGCCACCACGGTCGGGGCATCGAGCGTGCCGCGGCGGTGCAGTTCCCCCAACGCCTGCCGGCCGAAGGCCTCGTGGTCGGCCATCCGGGCAAAATAGGAGAGGTCGGTCGTGTGGACGTGCTCTCCCGCCTCGCCCTCGATCTCCCCGATCGTCACCAGCTTCACCTCGCGCCACTCCCCGCCCACGATCGGGGCAAAGACCCCGTCGACGCTGAGCTGCTGGATGTCGCCGCCGGACGGGGAGGCCGCCCCCGCCCCGCCGGGGTCCGCTTCCAGGCGGGCGGTCGCGGCCAACTCCAGTTGCACCCAAGCCGCCCCCGCCGCCTCGGTCAGCCGCCGCGCTGTCGCCTCGGCCACGCGGGTCCCGGTGAAGTGGGCCAGCAGCCGGCACGCCGCTCCGAACGGCTCGGTCGTGCCTAAGCGCGCCAGCCCGTCGGCCAGCCAGGGCGTCAGGCCCCCCGGCACCAACGCCAGTTGCTCATCCAGGGGGGAAAAGCCCGGTGCCGCAGGCCGAGCACCGGGTGTAGGCCCGCCGCAGGACGACCTCCTGCTCGTGCGTCGTCCGCAACCGCCGCGTCCGCTCCCCCTCTACCACCATCGCCGCCCCGCAGGCCGGGCAGACCGGCGGCGCGGCCCCGCGGGCCGGATCGCCGTCGGGACCGGCCACGGCCGTCGCCTCCAGCAGCTTGGCCCGCGCCGTCGCCAGCCGCGCGTCGACCTCCCGCTCGATCTCGGCAAGCGTCGCCCGCGGATGGGCACCCCGCCAGTCGCCCATCTCGGTGAGCACCCGAGCGGTCAGCCGTGTCCACTCCCCTTCAGTCTCCGGCGTCCACATGGCGGGGCTCCTTTCACGCTCACCGACAAGGTGTCCCCCATCCTACCGCCGAAAACTCTGACGCGCACCCTTAGTCTTGTCCCGCCTAGCCAACCCCGAGCCCCTTTGGTATACTCTCCGGAGTGACAGCTGCTCAGAGGAAATCGAGACAGCTGCTCCAGGTTTCGAGCGGGTCGAAGACCCCGCGTGTGTACGGGCCGCTAGCTCAATTGGCAGAGCAGCTGACTCTTAATCAGCTGGTTGTAGGTTCGAGTCCTACGCGGCTCACCCGAAGAAACGACCCGAAGTGCGGGCAAAATGAAGCCCGGTTGGTTAGCTCCAACCGGGTTTCGTCGTAGTTTGAAGGCAACATTGACGGCAACCGAGTCCTAGACTGGATTTGGAACGACAAAATGCGATCTTTCGATAAGCTGGTCTACATCTCTGAGATTGAGCGGCAGGCAAGCCTTGCTCTATCGGTATATCCGCGAATCTGGGATGAAGCAAAGGTCGCTCAGATGATGA
>JAXDKI010000513.1:0-24298 GCA_034667245.1 Thermomicrobiales bacterium
CCTCGGCTGTGCGAACGTAATCCTGGCGGATCGACTCCAACATGGCGGAGCGGATGAACCGGGTCCAGCCCGCGATTTGGACCAGGGCGAGCGACGACGCCGGGAGAATCAGGTGTTCAATCCGATCGAGTACGCCCGAGTTGCCGTGGAGATCGTAGGTTCCGTTGATGGGAAGGGCAGGCCAGCCCCAGGCGCGGAATCGATCCGAGAAGAGGATGATCATCAGCAGTGCCAACCAGAATGCCGGGATCGAAGAGAACGTAGTTGCCAGGATCGTCGTCACGTGGTCGAAGATGGAGTTCCGCCTGACCGCAGATAAGACGCCGAGCGGTACCGCGACGGCAAGTGCGAGCGTCAGCGAAGCACCGGTTAAGAGCAGCGTGTTAGGGAGCACTCCGAGCAGGCGGTCTCGTACAGGGGTGGAGTTCGTGAGTGAGAGTCCGAGATCACCACGGGCGACATCGGAGAGCCAGACGAAGTAGCGCTCGTACCACGGCCGGTCGAGTCCGAGATTTTCACGGATGCGCTCGATGTCCTCAGGACGTGTCCGCGGGTTGAACTGGAGACTGGAGATTGGACTGCCGGGGACCAGATTGACGATCGCGAACGTCAGAAAGCTGACCCCGATCAGGAGGGGGATCATCTGCAGGAGACGGCGAACAATCAGGGCGGTCATTGGGCTGAATGGTGAGGGGCGAGGTGCCGACGCCTGTTGAGGCTGAACCGATCACTCCCGCCTGCGAGAGGGTTTCTCGTCACTCGACCCACACCCATCGTAGTGACCAGAGCGCGCTGCGTCCATTGGGTGAGAAGTTGTGGACGCGGACACTGGAGGCGGTACCGTCCCGGCGAAACCAAAGGATACCGACGGGGAGGTCGTCGTTAACGATGTTCGAGGCCCGGATCAGCAACTCCCGACGCGCATCAGGGTCGGTCTCCCGATTCGCCGCATCGGCGAGCCGGTCGTAGTCGGGATTGGCGTACCCGACGGCGTTGTAGCCGACGCCTTTGTATGCCGAACCGAACATCGGGGACTGGTCCCCGGTGGCGTCCCAGGTGAAACCAAGCGCGACCATTTGAAAGTCGAAGGTGTCGGTCAGGACGGGAACAAGCTCGTCACGGAAGCTGACGGGCGTGGGTTTGGCGGCGATGCCGAGCGCTTTCCAGTAATCTCGCATCTCGGTCACCGCGCTCTCGACCTGGGTCGATTCCTCGTCGTAGAGGATGTCGAAGGACAAAGGCACGCCGTCCCTTTCGAGGACATCGTCGTCGCCCGCACTCCAACCCGCGGAGGTCAGGAGGAGCCGGGCTCGGTCCGGATCGTGGTCGTATCGCGTCGTGACTTGATCCGGGTCGTAGGCGGTCGAGAGCAACGGCTGCGTGCCGTGGGCGACTTCGGCAAAGCCGCGCATGATTTTCTTGACCATCGCCTCCCGATCGAGGCCGTACATGAGTGCCCTTCGCACATTGATGTCCTGGAAGAGCGGCGTCTTCTCGGCGTCGAGATTGCAGCCGTACCAGATGAAACTGTAGGTATCGTAGACGGTGACGTCGTAGTCGGCGTCGTCGACAAGCTTGGCAAGGGTATCGACCGGTGGACGTTCGTAGACGTCGATGTCGCCGTTGCGGAGGGCGTCGAGCGCGGCGGCTTCATCCGGCAATATGCGGAGCTCGAGAGTATCAAGCACGGGCGCGTCGTCGTGGTAGTCGTCGAATCGTTCGAAGACGGCCCGGTCTCTCGATTCGGACAACGAGACGAATCTGAACGGCCCGGTGCCGACGACGCGGCCCGGATCGGTGCCGGTGCTGCCGGGGTCGGCGGCCCAGTCCTCGAACGGCACGTCACGCCAGACGTGCTTCGGCATGATCGGTGTCAGGCTGTTGCCGAGAAAGACGATGGGGGCAAAGACGTCGGTTGCCACGACTTCGACGGTGTCGGAGTCGATCTTACGATATGACTCGACGGTGTTGACGAAACTCGCCTGGAACTGGGTGCCGGTCCGTTCGTCCGCCTGGGCGTCGAAGCTGAAGACGACGTCGTTGGCCGTGAACGGGCGCCCGTCATGCCAGCGGGCTCGGCGATTGAGATGAAAGATGTAGGTCCTGCCGTCTCCGGCGACCTCCCAGGAGTCGGCAAGCCCGGGGACGAATTGGCCGTCGATCGGGCTGACGGCAACGAGATACTCCTGGCAGAGATTGAGCAATGTTTGAGTCGGGGTGTCGTTGGCGAGGAGAAGATTGAGGGTGGAAAGGGGACTGTTGGCGAGTCTCCCCAGCGTGACCTTGCCGCCTGTCGTCTCGGCACTTGGGTTCTCGGTAAACGGGAACGCCTGAGCGAGCGTGCTCCTCCACTCCTTGCGGGTGATCGATTGAAGGTTCTCCTGACCAGCGACAGGAATGATGGAAAAGAATCGCGACAGCGACGCCGCCGACAGGCCAAGCGCACTCGCTCGAAGGACGAACTGCCGCCGGTCGATCTCGCCGTCGCGGAATCGCAGGTAGAGATCATTGAGGGACACGATGGGGTTTTGTCGTGGCATAGCTCTGAAGACTCCGGGCTGTCAGCGGGGCAACTGTCCCACGATTCTAGCATTCCCGTTGGGCCGTGCCGAAATGGACGTCGATCTCGGAGCGATCGTGTGGGAGCGGGGTGCGGGTGGCCGAGCGGGCTATTGACTCAGGCGCGGATCAAGTGCGTCTCGGAGACCGATGCCGACGAGGTTGATCGCCAATACCGTGATGTAGATCAGGAAACCCGGCAGGAAGACGTTCCACCATGATTGGGTGAAGAATCCCGATGCCACTTCGAGCATATTGCCCCACGACGGAGTGGGGATCTGGACGCCGAAGCCCAAGAAGCTGAGGGCCGCCTCCGTAAGGATGAGACTGGGAATTGCCAGCGAGATCCAGACAACGATGATCGGAACGACGTTGGGGAAGATGTGGCGCGCGATGATGCGGGCATCCGAGACGCCGATGATGCGCGCCGCGTCGATGAAATCGCGATTGCGTAGCGACAGCACTTCGCCGCGGACCAACCGTGCGATACCCGTCCAGCTGATCAACGCGATCACAAGCGCCAGGCCGTCGGGGCCGGGCGTGTAGATCGTCGAGACAAGGAGGAGGACGGCAAGGCCGGGGAGGCTGAGGAGGATGTCGACGAGTCGCATCAGGACGTTGTCGATCCAGCCGCCGAAATAGCCCGCAATGCTGCCCACGGTGCTGCCAATCACGAGGATTGCAACGGCGGCGAGACCCGCGACGCGAAGCGAGATACGCCCGCCGTAGGCGGCGCGGGTGAGGAGATCGCGGCCGTTGGCGTCGGTGCCGAGGATGTGATCCTCGGCAAACGGCCCGCGTAATTTGTTGCGGAGGTCCCCTTTTGCATAGTCATAGCCCGTCACATGCTCCGAGATCAGACCCGCCGACAGCACGAATATCACGATCGCCACTGTGACCACAAGCCCGGCAACGGCCACGTGATTCTGTCGAAACTTGTACCAGGCCCTCGAATAAAACCCAGGCGTGGAACGAAGCTCATTGCGCAGCAGCGCGGACTGTCGGGCCGCCGACCCGTCAGTCGACTTCGCATCGACTTCGGTGGAGAACGTTTCCGTTCGGTGAGCCATATCACGTTTCCTCAGAACATGCGTTCCTCTGTTGTTGATCGTCGGTGTTCTACTACTGGACAGCGGACCGCGCTTGACGACGGGTTGGCGATTTCATGCAACCGGGTGACCCGATCGCTGATCTCGCTAGTAGCGGATGCGCGGATCGAAGACCGCATAGAGGACATCGGCGAGAAGGTTTCCGAGCAAGGTGAGAAACGAAAGGATTGTGAAGACGCCCATGATGAGCGTGTAGTCACGTTGGTTAAGGGCGTCGACCGTCAGGCGACCAAGGCCGTTCCAGGCGAAAATGACTTCGATGAAGAAGGCGCCGGCGAAGAGATCGGGCAGGGTCAAACCCATCAAGGTGATCAGGGGGAGGATCGCGTTACGAAAGGCATGGACGTACAAGACCGACTTATCGCGGAGACCCTTTGCCTCGGCGGTGCGCACGAAGTCCTGCCGGATCACTTCAAGCATCGAGGAGCGAACATAGCGGGTCCAACCGGCGAGTTGTACGAGTGCAAGAGCGACTGCCGGCATGATGAGATGCTCGAGTCGATCGAAGAAACCGCCACCGCCACGGAAATCGTGGGTTCCACTGGCGGGCATCGAGGGTAGACCCCATTCTTTAAACTTCACCGAAAAGAGGATGATCATCAGCAGACCCAACCAAAAGGTGGGGATCGCAAACACGGCAGTCGAACCGACGTTGACCAGGTGATCGAACCAGGAGTTCCGTTTCACGGCCGCGTAGATGCCGAGCGGCATCGAGAAGAGGAGCGCGATCAGCAGGGACGTAGCAGTCAGAATCAGCGTATTCGGAATTCGACTGACAATGCGATCGGTGACCGGCTTGGCGTTGATCAGGGAATAGCCCAGGTTGCCCTGGACCGCGTCGCGTACCCAGTAGACGTAGCGCAACGGCCACGGCTTGTCGAGTCCCAGATTTCTCCTAATGTTTTCGATGTCCTGCGGTCGCGCGCGCGGATCGAACTCGAAGCGCTGGATCGGGCTGCCGGGAATGAGGTTGATCAGGGCGAACGTGAGGAAGGTGATCCCGAAGAGTAACGGGATCATCTGCACGAGCCGGCGGATGATGAACTGTGTCACGGTTTCCCCTTTAACACGGCACGATCCGGCGGGAGGGAACTGGACCAAGGGAATCGATCGCGAGGGGCGCGGCAGGGGACGCAGGAGCGTCCCCTGCCTGCCACGAGCGCTAGCTCTGGTCGACCCAAATGAACGGGAAGGACCAGTAGAAGCTGTACCCGGTTGGGAAGAAGTTGTGAACCCGCGTCGAGAAGGCGTCGTTGTTCTGGCGGAAGACGAGGATGCCGGCCGCCGCATCGTTGTTCGCGATGTTCGCCAACTGGATTAGGACTTCGCGCCGCTTCTCAGGATCGAGCTCGCGCAACTGCTGCTCGTCGAGCTTGTCGTATTCGGGATTGCAGTAGCGCATCGCGTTGAAACCGTTGGGCGGCGCTGAGTCGCAGCGGAACATGGTGCCCTGTCCGGCGTCGGGTGACCACTGGAAACCCCACAGGACCGCATCAAAATCGCCGGATTCTTCGCGGGACTGGAGGGTTGGGAAGGGGACCGCCTGGGGCAACATGTCGATGCCGACCGCCGCCCAGGCCTCCTGCATATAGGGCACCTGCTGATCGTAGGTGGCGACGCCGCGCGTGTAGATGAAGTCGAAGCGAAGGACCTCGTCATCGGTGAACTCGCCGTCGCCGTTGAGGTCCTTTTCGCGGAAACCATCGCCGTCGGCGTCGGTCCAGCCTGCTCCATCCAGCATCTGCATGGCCTTGTCCGGGTCGTAGTTGTAAATGGTTTCGATGCGGTCGGGCGAGTAGGCCAACGACAGTTTGGGCTGGGTTCCGTCAGCTTGCTCGGCGAAGCCGAGGTAGATCTCCTCGGCGATCAGCTTGCGGTCAAGCGCGTACATCATCGCTTGGCGAACCGCGACGTCCTGGAAGATTGGATTCTGCTGGTTGAGCGAGTACCAGTTGAAGGCCAGGGTGTCGTAGTTTCTGACCTCAGCGTTCTCGGCGTTCTGGACGGTTTCGACCTGCGCCGGTGGCATTCGCTCGATGACGTCGACCTCGCCGGCGAGGAGCGCTTGGATCGCGGCGTTCTGGTCGGGCAGGACGCGGAAGACGACCTCGTCGATATGTGGTTTCGCCTGCGGATCCCAATAGTCGGCGTTCTTCGTCAGCGTGACACTCTCACCCTCGGTCCACGCCTGGAACTTGAAGGGGCCGGTGCCGACGACGCGGGCCGGGTCCTGGCCGGTGCTGCCCGGATCGTTCTTCCACTCGCCGGCAGGAACGCTTTCCCAGACGTGCTTGGGCATCATCAACATGGTTCCCGCCACGTCGTAGAGGAAGGTGGCGAGTTTGTCCTTGGCAATGAGTTTGATGGTGTCGTCGTCGACGATTTCGGTGGACGCGAGTTCCAGCCCGATCTGCGTCGTGTAGGCGCTGCCCGTCTCAGTGTTGAGATAGGCCTCGGCGGTGAAGGCGACGTCGGCGGCGGTGAAGTCGGTGCCGTCGTGCCACTTGGCGTCCTTATTGAGATGGAAGGTGTAGGTGATGCCGTCGGCCGCGATCTCGTAGCTGTCGGCCAGGCCCGGGACGATGCTGCCGTCGGTCGGGTCGACGCCGACCAGTGCCTCGTAGATCAGGCCGAGCACGTAATTGGTGGGCGCGTCATTGCCGAGGGCGCCGTTTAGGGTGTCGATGTCCGAGACGTCCGCCCAAATCAGCTGACCGCCTTCGCTGGCCGGCTCTTCAAACTGAAAATTCTGGCGAAGGCGCGCGTAGAACTCGTCGCGCGTGATCGATTTGACAACCTGGCCTTCGATTGCCTCTGGCGAGGCGACGGCAGTTCCAGGTGTCGCCTCCTGGGCCACTGCCATGGGAACGAGCAGGCCGCTGGCCAAGACGAGCGCCATGAGCCAGATGGCCGGCATTACCCGACGATGCATAGTGCACTCCTCCGTTCACGCGGGGTGCCCGTTGTGGACCCTGGTTCGCGTCCCGGGCACACGATCGGTCTCGTCACACGTCGTCTACCAACAGCCTCAACGATCCCCAAGCAGACCCCCTGTCGCACCTCCTCCGCTGTTCCCTGCGCTGTTGCGAACCCGCCGTCCGTCGGCGGCCGCGACAATCGAATGATCAACAAATCACGACAAATCGGCAGTAATGACTCTCGATAAACGTACTAAGCCACTGGTCACAGCGTCTATCTCAGACGCCTAGTGAGCATTGTCTTCTCGTGGCCAGACTATACGACGGCGTGATTTGATCATGTCCAGCCGACCCGCCCGTAGCATTTCGTATCGCCGCTGCAAGATTCACGCCAGGGTTCGCCGCGCGCATGATACCCGGAGCACGGGACTGGCGTGCGGAGCATGGTTCATATGACACTGGAGAGGTTGGCAGCACGCCGACCGGCCAGCTTGCGACGTTATTGATGGCAGCCATGCGGACTGATAGGATCGTCGGAGCATTGACCCCACCACGGAGGACAGCGGAGGTTCTCTTGTTGGCGATCACGGAGCTGACCAAATGCAGCCGATAACCCAGGGGAAATACCTCAGCTTGCAGGCAGCGGTAACGTCGATGGGCTCTGTATTGGTCGCTTTCTCGGGCGGGGTGGACAGCGCGCTCCTGCTGCGGGTTGCACACGATGTCCTCGGCGATCGCGCGGTTGCGGCGACTGGGCTTTCCCAGTCCTATGCGCCTGAGGAGATGGATGAGGCCAAAGAGGTGGCGCGACAGATCGGCGCGAGGCACCTCATGGTCACGACCATGGAGCTGACCGACCCGCGGTACGCGAATAACAGCCACCAGCGCTGCTTCTTTTGCAAGTCCGAACTCTATGGCAAGCTGCGGCAGACCGCGGACGAAGAGGGGCTGACTCATGTCGTCGATGGCACGAACGCGGACGACGTCGGCGATTTTCGGCCCGGCCTCCGCGCGGCGCGGGAGCTCGGTGTGCGGAGTCCATTGCAAGAGGTCGGTCTGACAAAGGCGGAGATCCGCGAGATCTCGCAAGAGCTCGGTCTCCAGACCTGGGACAAACCGGCGGCGGCGTGTCTCTCCTCCCGCTTCGCGTACGGCGACCCGATCACGGTCGCGAAGCTGAAGCAGGTGGCGAATGCCGAGTCGTTTCTGCGCAGTCTTGGCTATCGCGGTTTTCGGGTGCGGCACCATGACACCGTCGCCCGCTTGGAGTTTCCGCCGGAACTTGTGTCCGAGGTCATCGAGCGAAGCGACGAGATCGTCGCCGGCGTGAAGGCCGCGGGTTATCAGTACGTTGCGCTCGATCTCGAGGGCTATCGGCTCGGCAGCATGAACGAGGTGCTCAATGCGCGTCTCCAGCAGGGCGGACTACGGCGTTCGCGCGCTGTTTGACCTCGCGTTGCACTACGGTCAAGGGCCGACCCAGAGCCGCGAGATCGCTGCTCGGCAGGGCGTACCTGAAGCCTATCTGCACCAGGTCCTCGGCGCCCTCAACCGGGCGGGATTGGTGCGCAGCACTCGCGGCCCGGCGGGTGGTCACGAGCTCGCCCGCGAGCCAGGCGACATCAGTCTCTGGGATGTGCTCTTGATCCTCGACGGGCTCGACCGTCACGCGCACCCGCACCCGATCGAGCGCCGCAACGATCCCGTCCACGAGGCCTGGCACGAGCTCCAGCGCCGCTCGATCGACTACCTCTCCTCGATCACGCTTGAGAGCTTGGTCGAGCAGGAGCACTCGCGGCAGCCGATACCGAACTACTCGATTTGAGTAGGCAGTAGGCAGTAGGCAGCGGGCAGAACGGGTCTTTCGTTCTGCCCGCTGCCTACTGCCCGCTGCCTACTGCCTACTGATTGTCGATCTGCGCGCGTTGGAGCTTGCCGCTGAAGTCGACGTAGATGCTTTGCCATTCGGTGAAGAAGTCGAGGGCGGCGGTGCCGGCTTCGCGGTGACCGTTGCCAGTTGCTTTGGTGCCGCCGAAGGGGAGATGGATCTCGGCGCCGGTCGTGCCGGCGTTGACGTAGAGGATGCCGGTGTAGACGTCCTGGATCGCGCGGAACGCGCGATTGACGTCTTGGGTGAAGATCGAGGCGGAGAGACCGTACTTGACGCCGTTGACGACGTCGATCGCTTCGTCGAGGGAATCGACCGGGATCATCGTCGTGACGGGGCCAAAGATCTCTTCCTGGGCGACTCGCATATCGGGCCGGGCATCGTCGAAGATCGTCGGCTGGTGGAAGTAGCCGCGGCCAAGATCGCCATCGCGGACGACCGCGCCGCCGACGGCGATCCTGGCCCCTTCCCGTTGCCCGATCTGCACGTAGTCGTGGATCGAATTCAGCTGTCCCTCGCTGACGACCGGGCCGATGTCGACCGTCTCGTCGAGACCGTTGCCGAGTCGCATGCCTCCGGCACGGCTGACGAGGCGACCGACCAGTTCCTTCTGCACCTTCCGGTGGACGACGACGCGGCTGGCGGCGGTGCAGCGCTGACCCGAGGTGCCGAACGCGCTCCAGAGGATGCCGTCGGTAGCAAGGTCGAGGTTGGCATCGTCCATGACGATGACGGCGTTCTTGCCGCCCATTTCAAGCGAAACCCGTTTGTTGAGGCGAGCCGCGCGTGTTGCCACGTCGGTGCCGGTCTCGGTCGAACCGGTGAAACCGAGGAGTGGGACATCGGGATGCTCGACCAAGGCATTGCCGACGTCGGCGCCACCGCCAAGGACGAGGTTGACGACTCCGGCGGGGATGCCGGCGTCTTCCAGGACCTCGACGAACCGAACGGCGGAGCGCGGCGTGTAGGTGGCGGGTTTGAAGACGACCGTGTTGCCGGTCATGATCGCCGGCAAGATCTTCCATGACGGGATCGCCATTGGGAAGTTCCACGGCGTGATGATGCCGCAGACACCGAACGGCTTCCGCACCGACATGTTGAACTTGTTCTGCAACTCGGAGGGCGTCGTCTGACCGTACATGCGGCGTCCCTCGCCGGCCATGTAGAAGGTCATGTCGATCGCTTCTTGAACGTCGCCCCTCGCCTCGTTGATGACCTTGCCCATCTCCTCGGTCATCTCGCGCGCCAACTGCTCCTTGCGTTCCATCAGGAGCTGCGCCGCCTTGAAGAGGAGCTCGCCGCGCTTTGGCGCCGGGTAGAGCCGCCAGCTTTTGAACGCCTTGCTGGCAGCTGCAACGGCAGCGTCGACGTCTTTCGCCGTGCTTTTGGTGTAAGTGGCGACGAGCTCACCGGTTGCGGGGTTGCGACGGTCAAAGGTCTGCCCGCTTTCGGACTCGACCCAGCGGCCGTCGATGTAGTTGCGGTAGACGTCGGTCACAGGTTTGCCTCCATCGGTGCCTACGGTCCTTGCTTTCAATTCATACGTCGAGAAATGCACGGCCGTGCGTCCATGCGACTATCCCCGAGCCGCCTCGGATAGCGGACCCGGTGTCTCAATTCATGTAGTGCTTCATCGGGTCGTCGATGCGGTTGCCGACCTGAAGAGAGCGGAGCACCTCGTTCCAGACTGGATCGAGGCGGTTGAGGTCTTCCGGCCAAAAGTCGAATGTGATCAGGGGTTGGATGTTCTTGGCGCGGGCGAGGGCGGTGCGGGAGATTGCTTCCCGGTTCTCCTTGACGTCGAGGATACGCTGTTCGTACCAGGCGATCTCCACGTCCGGTCGTTTGATCACGATGACGTCGCCGCGGCCGAGCGTCCGGCGTTCCTTGTCGTCGTCGTCGCCCAGTCCCTCGAGCAATGTGCGCACCGGCAACCCCGACCAGTCGATGCCGGGCGGCAGGTAGTGGACGGAGATCTGGAGAACGCATTCGTCGTCGGGCGGCTCTCGATCGTTGATCCGGACCGAGTCGTCGCCAAAGTTGACGACCCATCCCTCGGGGAAGTCGAAACGGACCTCGCCCCGGTTGGCGATAAGGATCTTGTAGCCGGGTTTGGATTTCCAGCCGTGGTTCTTTGGGAGTCGTTCCTCGGGTCGTGCCCACCGGATGACAGGTCGCCTCTGCTTGGCCATGACGATCCTCCGCATAGCAAGCGGTGCGGAAACGGGAACAACAAAAGCTGGCGAACGGCTGCCCGCTCCCAGCTTGCCATGGTCCATTCGCTCGACGGCTCCCCGACTAGGATTCGAACCTAGAACCTACCGGTTAACAGCCGGTCGCTCTACCGTTGAGCTATCGGGGATCAACGCAATTGCGTTCCCAAGAAACTGTACCACAAGGCGTGGTGCGTCTGGCAAGCAGTCCGAGCGATGGAAAGCGATCGTGGCCAGCACGGGCAGGTCAGACTTCAGTTCGACGTCCCAGACGCCGAATCGCGGTGCGCCAGCCACCTTCACTTCCTTCGTCCGCCGAATGTGGCATTGGCGTCGGTAGGGGCTCATCTCGCAGCAAGGCTCGTGGATTATCCGAGACCAGCTGCGTCAGCCTGGCGGTTCCGACGAGCGCGCGGGCGCGGGCGAACCCACGTTCGACCGTCTCGAATCGTTGGCCCGCCGAGTGGGCGTCGGTTGCGAGGACGGTTGCCGCGTCCCGCTTTAGCAACTCTTCCGCCACATCCTGGACGCGTTTGCCGAAGAGCCCGACAAGACTGCCGAACGTGACCTGTTGAGCGACGCCGCGCTCGGCGAGTTCGACAAGGCGATCGACGTCGCGGTGAGTATCGACATAGCGCTCGGGATGGGCCAACAGGGGGCGATAACCGGCAGCTTGGAGGTCGAACAGGCTCTGCTCAGTGTAGTTCGGCCAACCGACGAACGGGAGCTCGACCAGCACGGCGCGGCCTCCCGCCAGGGTCACCGGTTCGCCTTGAGCAAGACGGTGAGCCAGGTTGGGGCTCAACTTGATCTCGTAGCCTTGTGCGACCTGGATGCCGGCCGCCGCGGCAATCGGGGCCACCTCCGACCAAGCGGCGGCGATGCGGGCGCGGTACTCCGGAGTCAACGGACCGTCCAGGTGGGGAGTCGCCACGAGAGTACTGAAGCCAGCCGCGCGTGCTCGCTCGATCATTGCCCGGGAGACGTCGAGCGACTGTGCGCCATCGTCGACTGCGGGCAAAAGGTGAAGGTGGAGGTCGATCATTGCGCGAAGGTCCGATCAAGCTGCGGCGAATCCGGAAGCGTGTTCCGACGCGACGAATTGTACGGAGCGAGCCGCGCCGCATGGCTGTCCCGGGCTCGATTTTGCGCCAAAACTGCCCTCCGCGAGCCCTTGACGGAAGGCGCACGAGGGGGTATGATTCCCCGCTGCGGTTAACGGGCGCGATTGCGTCCGGCGGCCGCCACTTGAACTTGGACGAGGCGTGCGAGAGAGCACCCAGCAGCGAACCGACGAACGGGAGGGGAGAGTTCTGCCCTCCCGCTTTGGCGTTGAAGCGACCCCTGCGACAGTCTAGTCGACCCGCGGAGCGCGTGTCCCGGACCACGACGTGCCGGGAGTCCCGTGGTGTTGGTTCGTCACCGGCAGGTGTGTACGTTCACATCGTTTCGTTGGGCTCGCCGTGTCTGAATGGGTGACAGATCTGGTCCCGGATAGCGTGAGACGCGGTCGCAGAAGCGGCAGAGGCGGCACGCGATAGATGGAGGAACGCTGAATGGCGGTAACAATCGGGGCCGTCGCTGAACTGCCACCGGTGGTGGCGCGCAGTCGGCAAGTCATCTCAAACATGGGAGTTGACCGGCAAACGTATTCCCGGATTCCGACGGTCCTGGAGATGCCTAATCTGGTCCAGGTCCAAATCGAGTCGTTCAATTGGTTCGTACGGGAGGGACTGAAGGAACTTCTCGACGAGATCTCGCCGATCATGGACCACCATAAGAAGATGGAGCTCTCGATCTTCGAGCCGCGCTTCGATCCGCCGTGGACGCGCATGCCGAAGGGCGAAGACCAGGAGCGGGCCAAGATCGATCCTCGCGTCGCGGAGTTGTGGTGCCGCGAGCGCGACATGACGTACGCCTCACCCCTCCGGGTGTCGGCGCGCCTCGTCATGCGCGAGACGGGCGAGATCAAGGAGACGGGTCCGGACGGTATCTTCCTCGGCGACTTCCCGATGATGACGACCGACGGCACGTTCATCATCAACGGTGCCGAGCGCGTTGTCGTCTCCCAGCTCGTCCGGTCGCCCGGCGTCTACTTCGAGCGGGAACCCGACCCTGCGACCGGTAAGCTGCTGACGACGGCGAAGCTGATTCCGAACCGCGGTGCTTGGCTCGAGTTCGAGACCTCGAATCGCGACATCGTCTCTGTCAAGGTCGACCGGAAGCGCAAGATGCCGGTCAGCATCCTTCTGCGCGCGGTTGGTCTGGAGAGCGACGACGCGCTCCGCGCGGCTTTCGCCGACGTCGATACGAGTGAAGAGCGTCGCTACATCTCGACGACGATGGACAAAGAGCCGACCAAGACCCGTGAAGAGGCGCTGATCGAGCTCTACCGTCGCCTCCGCCCCGGAGATCCGCCGACGCGGGACAACGCCAACTCGCTCCTTGAGAACCTCTTCTTCAACGAACGCCGCTACGACCTCGCGCGTGTCGGGCGTTACAAGCTGAACCAGCGGCTTCACAGCGACCACGTCGCGACCGAGCAGGAGATCACGAGCCGTATCCTGACTCAGGAAGACCTCGTCGAGATCATCCGCGAGATGATCCGGCTCAACAATGGCATTGGCGAATCGGACGACATCGACCACCTCGGCAATCGACGCATCCGCGCGGTCGGCGAGTTGATCCAGATGCACGTCCGGACGGGCTTCCAGCGTCTCGAGCGCGGTATCCGCGAGCGCATGACGATCCAGGATCCGGAGACGGTGACGCCGCAGGGGCTGATCAGCACGACCCGTCCCGTCATGGCGGCGGTTCGCGAGTTCTTCGGAGGCAGCCAACTCTCGCAGTTCATGGATCAAACGAACCCGCTGGCCGAGCTGACGCACAAACGGCGTCTTTCGGCGCTTGGTCCGGGTGGTCTCTCCCGCGACCGCGCAGGGTTCGACGTGCGGGACGTTCACCCGTCGCACTACGGTCGGATCTGCCCGATTGAGACACCGGAAGGGCCGAACATCGGCCTGATCGGTTCGCTGGCGACCTACGGCAAGATCAACCAGTACGGCTTCATCGAGACGCCGTACCGGCGCGTTGTCTCGCGGCTGAACCTGGACGATCCCGCGATCGAACCGGTCGGCCAGATTCTGCGCGATGAGGCGGTCAATCCCGAGACGGGCGACGTGGTCGTCAAGAAGGGGGCGACGCTGACCGAGAACAACCTGGCGAAGATCAGGGCGGCCGGTGTCAAGCAGGTCCGGATCAAGTCGGTTGCCTCGCCGATCATCGACTACCTGTCGGCCGATCGCGAGGAGCACGTGACGATCGCTCAGGCGAATACGCCGCTCGACGAGCACGACCGCTTCATCCCGGATCAGGTCGTCGTGCGCGTCGGAGGCGGCCACCGCTTCCCGGTGATTCCGGCGGAGGACGTCCAGTATATGGACGTTTCGCCGAAGCAAGTCGTCTCGGTGGCGACGGCGCTGATTCCGTTCCTCGAGCACGACGATGCGAACCGGGCCTTGATGGGAGCGAACATGCAGCGGCAGGCGGTGCCGCTCGTGCAGCCGAAGGCGCCGGTGATCGGGACCGGTGTCGAGTATCAGGCGGCGAAGGACTCGGGTCAGGTACTCGTCTCGCGCCACAATGGGGTCATCACCGCCGTGACCGCGCGAATCGTCAAGATTCGAGACGACGAGGGCATCGAGCACACCTACAACCTGCAGAAGTTCGTCCGCTCGAACCAGGACACCTGCATCAACCAGCGACCGAGCGTCCAGAAGGGCGACCGGGTGGAGTCTGGGCAGATCATCGCCGACTCGTCGTCGACCGAAAAGGGCGAGCTGGCGCTCGGGCAGAACGTGCTCGTCGCCTTCATGCCCTGGGAGGGCGGGAACTTCGAGGACGCGATCCTGATCAGCGAGCGGTTGGTCCGCGACGACGTTTTCACCTCGATCCACATCGAGAAATACGAGACGGAAGCGCGCGACACCAAGCTCGGCCCCGAGGAGATCACCCGGGACATCCCGAATGTTGGCGAGGAGAGCCTGGCGAACCTCGACGAGAACGGGATCATCCGGATTGGCGCCGAAGTCCGACCGAACGACATCCTGGTTGGCAAGGTGACGCCGCGCGGTGAGACGGAGCTGAGCGCGGAAGAGCGACTGCTCCGCGCGATCTTCGGCGAGAAAGCGCGCGAGGTGAAAGACACCTCGCTGCGGGTGCCACACGGTGTCCACGGCAAGATCATCGACGTCAAGCAGTTCCGCCGCGACGACAGCACGGATCACGAGCTGCCGGCCGGCGTCAACCAGATGGTCCGCGTCAGCATCGCCCAGAAGCGGAAGATCTCCGAAGGCGACAAGATGGCGGGTCGCCACGGCAACAAGGGCGTGATCAGCCGAATCCTGCCGGTCGAGGATATGCCGTTCCTGCCGGACGGGCAGTCGGTCGACATCATCCTCAACCCGATCGGCGTGCCGTCGCGGATGAACCTCGGTCAGGTGCTGGAAACACATCTGGGCTGGGCGGCGCAGCGACTCGGTTTCCGGGTCGCGACACCGGTCTTCGACGGTGCCAAGGAAGAGGAGATCCGCACCGCGTTGCGCGAGGCGGGCCTGCCGGAGGACGGCAAGGTCGATCTCTACGACGGTCGGACAGGCGAGAAGTTCGACCGGCCGGTGACGGTCGGCATCATCTACATGTTGAAGCTGGCCCACCTGGTTGAGGACAAAATCCACGCACGGTCAACCGGTCCGTACTCGCTGGTGACGCAGCAGCCGCTCGGCGGTAAGGCGCAGTTCGGCGGGCAGCGGTTCGGCGAGATGGAAGTCTGGGCGCTGGAGGCCTACGGCGCCGCGCACATTCTTCAGGAGATGTTGACGGTCAAGTCCGACGACGTCGTGGGTCGGGTCAAGACCTACGAAGCGATCGTCAAGGGCGACGAGATCGTCGAAGCCGGAGTGCCGGAGTCGTTCAAGGTCCTGGTCAAGGAACTCCGGAGCCTGGGCCTCTCGATCGACGTCATCAACGAAGACGAGCAAACGGTCGAGTTCACGGAGGACACGTCTCGCGACCTCCTCTCGAACCTCGATCGGATCAATCTCAGCGGCTTCGAGCGGACGGTGGACTAACGGAGTTGCCAGTTGTCAGTTGCCAGTAAGAAGGAGCGGCGTCTTCGGTACGGCGGTCTTCGATCACTGGCAACTGGCAACTGATATCTGACAACTCGTCTTGGAGGAGCAATGTCGACAACGAATGTCCGTGAATTTACAGGTGATTCCTCCGTCCGGCCGTTCGGCATGAGTGGTGGCAACGGCGGCGGTGGCCGCGGGTACTCGCGTGGCGATCGTCAAGATCGCGGGCGCGTGCTCGACGTAAACAACTTTGACGCCATCCGGATCAGCCTTGCGGCACCGGAGGCGATTCGTGCGTGGTCGTACGGCGAAGTCACCAAGCCGGAGACGATCAACTACCGGACGCTCAAGCCGGAGCACGGCGGACTCTTCTGCGAGCGCATCTTTGGTCCCACCAAGGACTGGGAGTGCTACTGCGGCAAGTACAAGCGGATTCGACACGCCGGCACAGTCTGCGACAAGTGCGGCGTCGAGGTGACCCGATCGAAGGTTCGCCGCGAGCGGATGGGCCACATCGAACTTGCCGCGCCGGTTGCGCACATCTGGTACGTCAAGGGGACGCCGAGCCGGCTCGGTCTGCTCCTCGACATCTCACCACGCAACCTAGAGCGGGTGCTCTACTTCGCGTCCTACCTTGTTTCCCAGGTCGACGAGGAGTCCCGGCAGCGCGCACTGCAGGAGATCGGCGACGTCCACGAGGAGACGATCGAGGAGCTGCGTCTCAAGGCGCAGGACGAACTCGACGCGATTTCCGAGCGGGTTGGGGGGCAGATCAAGACCCTGAGCGAGGGCGAGCGGAGTCTCTCCACCTCGGTCGAGGAGCGGCGGCAGGCTGAACTGTCGGGATTGCGCGACGAGTACGACGCGCTGACGACGAGGATGCGCGATCTCCTGAATGAGGCGGCGTCGGAGAATCTGACGTTCCGTGGCGAGACGATCGTCCGCGAGAGCGAGATGATCAACGACGACCGCATCGCGGACCTGCGACGCGCGTACGAGGCGGCGACCGAAAAAATCGAGTCGTCGGCGCAGTACGAGGCGTCCGGCGGTACGGCGTTGGCCGGCGCGGAGCGCGATCAGCTTTCCTATGAGGCCGACGAGGAGCGAAAGCGGATCGAGGACCGCCTCGCGGAGCAGATCCGCGAGTCGGAGAAGGAGCGCGACGAGACCGTCAAGATGATCTCCGATCTCAAGGAGCTGCAGATCCTTTCGGAGACGCAGTACCGGGAGTTGCACGAGGTCGTTCCGCCGGGAGTCTTCAAGGCCGGCATGGGTGCCGAGGCGGTCTACGAATACGTCGCCAACCGGATCGACCTGGATCAGCTGGCGCTGCAGCTCCGTGAGGAGATGCAGGCGGCGTCGGACGTCAAGCGGAAGAAGGCGACCAAGCGGCTGCGGGTCGTCGAGGCGTTGCGCAAGAGCGGCAACAAGCCGCACTGGATGATCTTCACCGCGCTGCCGGTCATCCCGCCCGAACTGCGGCCGATGGTCCAGCTCGACGGCGGCCGCTTCGCGACATCCGACCTGAACGATCTCTACCGGCGGGTCATCAACCGGAACAACCGCCTGAAGCGGCTCCTGGAGCTTGGCGCGCCCGACATCATCGTCCGCAATGAGAAGCGGATGCTTCAGGAGGCCGTGGACGCGCTGATCGACAATGGCCGGCGCGGCCGGGTCGTCTCGGGTTCGGGCAAGCACAAGCTCAAGAGCCTGTCGGACATGCTCAAGGGCAAGCAGGGTCGGTTCCGCCAGAACCTGCTCGGTAAGCGCGTCGACTACTCGGGCCGTTCCGTTATCGTCGTCGGTCCGGACCTCGCGCTCGACGAGTGCGGACTGCCGAAGCGGATGGCGTTGGAACTCTTCAAACCGTTCGTGATGCGCAAGTTGGTCGAGCACGGCCACGCCCACAACATCAAGGCGGCGAAGCGGCTCGTCGAGCGGGTCGACCCGCGCGTCTGGGAAGTTCTGGAGGAAGTCATCCAGGACCACCTCGTGCTGCTCAACCGCGCGCCGACGCTGCACCGCCTCGGTATCCAGGCCTTCAAGGTCCGGCTGATCGAGGGGTCGGCGATCCAGATTCACCCGCTGGTCTGCACAGCCTTCAATGCCGACTTCGACGGCGACCAGATGGCGGTCCACGTTCCGCTCTCGAAAGCGGCGCAGAGCGAGGCGCGCTCGCGGATGCTCTCCGTGCGCAACCTGCTCTCGCCGTCGAACGGCGACCCGATCGTCTCGCCAACCCAGGACATTGTTCTCGGTTGCTACTACATGACGAGCGAGCGGGACTACGAGGAGGATCTCAACAACGGCACGCTGCCGCGGGGGACGGGCAAGATCTTTTCCTCACTGGACGAGGTCAAACTCGCCTACGACTCCGGCGTGATCGACCTGCAGGCGCGGATCGTGGTTCGCACCGATCGCGAGGACGGCGAGCTGAAGCGGATCGAGACGACGGTCGGCCGGGCGCTCTTCAACCATGCGCTGCCTCCGACGCTCGGGAAGTTCTACAACGCGACGATGGACCGGAAGCAGCTGCGGAAGGTCGTTGCCGACTGCTACCGAGTCTTCAAGGATCCGTACGAGACGGCGAAGGTCGTCAACGACATCAAGAAGGTCGGTTTCCAGTACTCGACCCGCGGCGGCATGAGCATCGCCGTCTCCGACGTGATCATGTCGGAGACGAAGGGTGAGCTGGTGAGCAAGGCCGAGGAGGACGCTGAGCGCGTCGAGCGGCAGTACCGCCGCGGCCTCGTCACCGACGACGAGCGACTTCGCGAGCTGGAGCTGATCTGGAACGAGGCGCGAGACACGCTGTCTCGCGACGTCGAGGATCGCCTCCGCGGCCAGAACTCCGTCTACATGATGGCGGACTCGGGCGCGAAGGGAAACATGAACCAGATCAGCCAGATGGCCGGGATGCGCGGTCTGGTCCTCGACCCCGAGGGCAGGATCATCGACATCCCGATCAAGTCGAACTTCCGCGAGGGTCTGACGGTTCTGGAGTACTTCCTCTCGACCCACGGCGCACGGAAGGGTCTGGCCGACACCGCTCTCCGGACGGCCGACTCCGGCTACCTGACGCGGCGGCTGGTCGACGTCTCGCAGGACGTGATCATCACGATCGACGACTGCGGGACGGATCAGGGACAGTGGCAGGGATGGCAGGACGGCGAGGGCAAGCCGATCTCGCCGGAAGACATGCGGACGAAGATCACCGGTCGTACGCTGGCGTCGCCGGTCTACCACTCGGAGACGGGTGAGTTGATCGCCGACCGCGGGGAGGAACTCTCCGACCGTGTCGAGCTGCCCGATGGAACCATTCGGGACATCGTCGGCGAGGTGATCGCCGCCAACGTCGAAAAGATCCACGTCCGCAGCGTGATGAACTGCGAGGCGGTCCACGGTGTCTGCGCGCGGTGCTACGGCCGTAATCTGGCGAGCGGTCGGTTGGTCGAATTCGGCGAGGCGGTCGGTATCATCGCCGCCCAGTCGATCGGCGAGCCGGGCACGCAGCTGACGATGCGGACGTTCCACACCGGCGGTGTGGCGCGGGCCGACATCACGACCGGTCTGCCCCGCGTCGAAGAGCTCTTCGAGGCGCGGATGCCAAAGGGTGCCGCACTTCTGGCGGAGAAGGAAGGCGTCGTCTCGATCGAGCAGACCGACATCGGCCGGATCCTCGCGATCACGAGCACTGAGCAGGACTCGTGGACGTTGGTACTGGAACCGGGTTGGGAGCCGGCCCAGGTGACGGGTACCTTCATCACGAAGGACAAGACGCCGGTTGTCGAGGGTCCGAACGGCGAGAAGAAGTTCGCGCCCATCGAGGGAACCTTTTTCCTCGACGGTCGGACGGTCTACGTCCGCAACGAACGACAGGAGCGCGAAGAGCACACGGTGCCGATCGCCTACCAGATCTACGTTGAGGACGGCGACCAGGTGACGCCGGGTCAGCAGCTGACCGACGGAGCGAAGGACCCGCAGCAGATTCTGCTGACCCTGGGACGCGACGCGGTCCAGCGCTACGTCATCGACGAGGTGCAAAAGGTCTACAAGTCACAGGGCGTCAACACGAACGATAAGCACATCGAGGTGATCTGCCGCCAGATGCTGCGGAAGGTCAGTATCGTCTACCCAGGCGACACGGACTTCCTGCAGGACGAGCGGATCGATCGCTTCGAGTTCAATCAGATCAACGAGGAGATCCTGGCCCAGGGCGGAGAGCCGGCAACGGCGATGCCGGTCCTGCTCGGGATCACCAAGGCGTCGCTCGAGACCGACTCCTTCCTCTCCGCCGCCTCCTTCCAGGAGACGACACGGGTGCTGACGGAAGCCGCGATCAACGGCAAGGTCGACCACCTGCGCGGATTGAAGGAGAACGTCATCATCGGCAAGCTGATCCCGGCCGGGTCGGGCTTCGGTGTCCGCGCCGATGGCAGGGGGCTCAGCCGGGTCGACGAGGTGAGCCTCGCGGCGATGGCGGGTGACCGCGGGGCGGTCGCCGTGCTCGAGGCCGAGGCCGCCGACGAGGAGGACATCCGCGAGTTGATGGACTCCGGACTGCTGCCGGTCGAGTCGGCCGCCGACGCCGAAGGAGACATCGAGTTCGGCGACGAAGACCAGGTGGAAGTTGACGGCACGGGTTGGAACGCGACCGCCGAGGGCGGGGACGACGACGAGAGCTAGGAACTCGTCAAACTGACTCCGAGAACGTGATACCAGGAGGGCGGGCCGCAGGGTCCGCCCTCTTCACGTTGATCGGAGATGGAGCCAAAATCGAGGCCGACTGCCGGCCGAACGGGACTGTCGCAGCAGGCGATTCGGAGTTCGAGTCGAGCCCCTTAAATGTCCTTGACGCAGGGGGGCTTTACGCCTATCATTCCCCTTCGTGCCCTCCGCGAGGTGGTCACACGGGTGAGGTTTACCGATCCGGCATCAGCCACAAGAACGGAAACCTTACAGGGCAGGCGGCGCCGCAGTTGCGCGGCCCTGAGAAGAGTCCGCCGCAGAACACGGTTCAGCTGAGCCCCCTGCCTGGCTAGGAGTAAGTCGTGCCGACGATCAATCAGTTGGTTCGTAAGGGCCGAAAGAGCGTCAAGAAGAAGACCAAGGCTCCCGCGCTTGGGTTTACGAACAATGCCCTCGGGCGGTATGCCGGTCAGATGCGGCGCACCAAGGGGGCTCCCCAAAAGCGCGGTGTCTGCACGCAGGTCAAGACGATGACGCCGAAGAAGCCCAATTCGGCACTGCGCAAGATCGCCCGGGTCCGTCTGTCCAATCACATGGAAGTGACGGCCTACATTCCGGGCGAGGGCCACAACCTTCAGGAGCACTCCGTGGTGCTGGTTCGCGGCGGTCGGGTGAAGGATCTCCCGGGCGTCCGCTACCACATCGTCAGAGGGACCCTGGATGCCCGCGGTGTAGAAAACCGCAAGAAGGCGCGGTCGAAGTACGGAACCAAGGCACCCAAGGCCGGCGCACCGGCCACGGGACGGCGCTAGCAGCGATCGGACTCCGGTCCGGGCGCGGCTAGCGCGCCGTCCGCTTCGGCGGAACTGAGCGAGCACGACGAAAAAGCGGCCCGACGTCTTTAGGGCGTTGACCGCTTTTTCGTGTGCTTACGAGACGGAGTAGTCAGTAGGCGGCGTAGACAGTAGTCAGTTGGTGCGCTTGGCGTTCGAACTGGCTGCTAACGACTGGCTACTGACGTTTGAAGAACAGAACGTTGCGGAGGCGAGGGAACCGATGCCACGACGCACGAAGATCACGCCGCGAGTGCCGGCGCCGGATGCGAGGTACAACAGCGAGCTCGTCTCGCGCGTCATCAATAAGGTCATGGAGCGCGGCAAGAAGGGTCTGGCCGAGCGGATCGTCTACGGGGCGCTGGAGATCATCCAGACCCGGACCGGACGCAATCCGATCGAGGTCTTCGAGCAGGCGCTCTACAACGCAACCCCGGTTCTCGAAGTGAAGCCGCGGCGAGTCGGCGGTGCCACGTACCAGGTTCCGGTCCAGATCGAGGGCCGGCGCCGACAGTCGCTGGCGATCCGCTGGATCCTGACGTCGGCGAGGAACCGAAACGGTAAGACGATGGAAGATAAGCTCGCAAACGAGCTCCTCGATGCCTTCAACGGCACCGGCGCCACCATCAAACGGCGAGAAGATACGCACCGTATGGCCGAGGCCAACAAGGCCTTCGCCCACTACCGTTACTAAAGCCGTCAGCCATTGGCCTTCAGCCGTCAGCGTCGAGCGACACTGAAGCGTGGCAAGTACCTAGGGCAGCCGTACGTCGGTCGAAAACTGACGGCTGACGGCTGAAAACTGAGAGCTTCAAGACATGAGTGTGAGTACTGCAACAAGACCAGGCGCCGTCGATGTCCAAACGACGCTCGCCAAAACCCGCAACATCGGCATCATTGCCCACATTGACGCGGGGAAGACGACCACGACCGAGCGCATCCTGTTCTATACGGGACGCGTCCACCGGCCGGGCGAGGTCCACGAGGGCGCCGCGACGATGGACTGGATGGTCCAGGAGCGCGAGCGCGGAATCACCATTACCTCGGCGGCCACGACCTGCTATTGGAATGACCACCGGATCAACATCATCGACACGCCCGGCCACGTCGACTTCACGGTCGAGGTCGAGCGGTCGCTGCGCGTCCTCGACGGCGGCGTCGTCGTCTTCGACGCCGTGGCCGGTGTCGAGCCGCAGTCGGAGACGGTCTGGCGGCAGGCGGACAAGTACAGCGTTCCGCGCTTCTGCTTCGTCAACAAGATGGACCGCACTGGCGCGTCGTTCGAGCGGACGATCGAGATGATCGTGGATCGCCTCAAGGCGAAGCCGGTGCCAGTCCAACTCCCGATCGGCGCCGAATCGAACTTCAAAGGCGTCGTCGATCTCATCGAGGAACGCGCTTACCTCTACCACGACGACCTCGGCCAAAACATCGAGGAAGTCGATGTCCCGGCCGACATGCTGGAGAAGGTCCGAGAGGCGCGACACCACATCGTCGAGCTGATCGCCGAGTCGACCGAGGAGCTGATGCTCCGCTATCTCGACGACGAGGTTCTGACGCCGGACGAACTTCGCGCGGGTCTGCGGGCGGCGACGCTCAGCGGCGCGCTTGTGCCGATCCTCTGCGGAAGCGCCCTCAAGAACAAGGGCGTTCAGCTGATGCTCGACGCCATCACCTATTACCTGCCGTCGCCTCTCGACGTCCCCCCGGTGACGGGTATCAACCCGCGAACTGGCGAGGAAGAGGTCCGGACCGTTGAGCCCGGTCAGCCGTTCTCGGGTCTGGTCTTCAAGATCCAGGCCGATCCTCACGTCGGCAAGCTCGCTTACGTCCGGGTCTACTCCGGCACGCTCGAGTCCGGCAGCTACGCGCTGAACTCGACTAAGGGCGACCGCGAGCGGATCGGGCGCGTGCTGAAGATGCACGCGAACCACCGCGAGGAAGTCCAAACGGTCGGCGCTGGCGACATCTGCGCAATCATCGGTCTGAAGAGCTCCTTTACCGGCGACACGCTCTGCGACCCGGCGAACCCAATCATCCTCGAGTCGATCACGTTCCCCGAACCGGTCATCTCGGTCGCGATCGAGCCGAAGACACGGGCTGACCAGGACAAGATGGGTGCGGCGCTCGCTCGCCTAGCCGAAGAGGATCCGACCTTCCGGGTCCGTTCGGTGGAGGAGACGGGGCAGACGCTCATCGACGGGATGGGTGAGCTGCACCTCGAGGTCATCGTCGACCGCATGATGCGGGAGTTCCGCGTCGAGGCGAACGTGGGTCGACCGCAGGTCGCCTACAAAGAGACGATCACCATTCCGGTCAAGGCCGAGGGGCGGCACGTCCGGCAGACGGGCGGTGCGGGTCAGTACGGTCACGCCGTCGTCCAGTTCGAGCCCCAGCCGCGCGGTGTCGGCTACGAGTTCTTCGACAAGATTGTCGGTGGCGCGGTGCCGAAGGAGTACATCCCAGCCGTCGACGCGGGGATCCGCGAGGCGATGGCGACTGGCGGGCTGGCCGGGTTCCCGGTGGTCGACCTGAAAGCGACGATGGTCGATGGCTCCTACCACGAGGTCGACTCGAAGGAAATCGCCTACAAGATCGCCGGCTCGCTGGCGCTCAAAGAGGCACTCCGGCGGGGCAAGACGGTCATCCTCGAGCCGATCATGAACGTCGAGGTCACGGTGCCCGAGGAGTTCATGGGCGATGTGATCGGTGACCTCAACTCCCGCCGCGGTCAGATCCAGGGCATGGAAGTCCGGTCGGGCGCTCAGGTCATCCGCGCGCACGTGCCGCTGGCCCAGATGTTTGGGTACGCGACCGATCTCCGGTCCGCCACCCAGGGGCGAGCGGTCTACTCGATGGAGTTCGACCACTACGCACCGGTCCCGCAGAGTCTTGCCGAGGAGATGCTCGCCAAGGCGCGCCGCGACTAACGAACCAAGTGGAATGACGGCCTCACG
>JAXDKI010000514.1:0-25233 GCA_034667245.1 Thermomicrobiales bacterium
CGACCGATACCCCGACATCGGCGTCGACTGACACGCCGACCACCGTACCGAATGACACCGCGACGGCGACAACAGTGCTCACCGACACCCCGACGACGGCTCCGACTGATACTCCAACCAGCACAGCCACCGGCACGTCTACCGCGACTGCGACGATGATTCCCACCCAGGCGACGACCGACACGCCGACGGGTTCCGCCTGCGTACCGACGACCCGCTCGTTCGTGGCGGCGGCGGATGCCTTCGTGAACCAGGCGAGCCCGGCCGCCAACTCCGGCGGCAGTGCCGAACTGCGCGCCAAGCTGAGCGTGACGGCGCAGTACGAGTCCTACCTGCGCTTCGACCTGGCGGGGCTGAGCGGTCCCGTGACGCAGGCGGTGCTGCAGCTGACGGCGGCGAATTACGCCGGTTCCGGCACGGTGAGTGCCCCCGGCGTCCGGCCGGTGACGGGCGCCTGGGCGGAGGGGACGGTGACCTGGGCGACCAAGCCAGCCTACGGCGCGGTGCTGGCCGCCGGCGGCGGCGCCTGGGCGATCGCGGGGACCTACAGCTGGACGGTGACCGCGGCGGTGGCCGGCAACGGGGCGCTTGAACTGGCGCTGATCCCGAACAGCACCGACACCGTCAACGCCAACAGCCGCGAGCAGACCACCGGCAAGCCGACCCTGACCGTCACCTTCGGTTGCGCGGCGCCCCCGACCCCGACGCCCACCCCGACCACGGCGCCCACCGACACCCCGACGCCCACGCCGACGACGGGGCCCACCGACACCCCGACCCCGCCGGCGACGAGCACGCCGACGGAGACGCCGCCGAGCGCCCCGACCGGCACCCCGACCGACACGCCGACGGGTTCCGCCTGCGTACCCACGACCCGCTCGTTCGTGGCGGCGGCGGATGCCTTCGTGAACCAGGCGAGCCCGGCCGCCAACTCCGGCGGCAGTGCCGAACTGCGGGCGCGGCTGAGCGCGATGGCGCAGTACGAGTCCTACCTGCGCTTCGACCTGGCGGGGCTGAGCGGTCCCGTGACGCAGGCGGTGCTGCAGCTGACGGCGGCGAACTACGCCGGTTCCGGCACGGTGAGTGCCCCCGGCGTCCGGCCGGTGACGGGCGCCTGGGCGGAGGGGACAGTGACCTGGGCGACCAAGCCGGCCTACGGCGCGGTGCTGGCCGCCGGCGGTGGGGCGTGGGCCGCGGCCGCCAGCTACAGCTGGGACGTGACCGCGGCCGTGAGCGGGAACGGGTCAGTCGCCCTCGCCCTGATCCCGAACAGCACCGACACCGTCAACGCCAACAGCCGCGAGCAGACGAGCGGCAAGCCGACCCTGACCGTCACCTTCGGTTGCGCGGCGCCGCCGACCCCGACGCCCACCCCGACCACGGCGCCCACCGACACGCCGACGACGGGGCCCACCGACACCCCGTCCCCGCTGGCGACGAGCACCCCGACTGGCACCCCGACGACGGAGACGCCGACGAGCACGGCCATCGGCACCTCTACGACGACCCCGACGACGACTCTACCCCAGACCGCGACCACTACGCCGACCGTCGCGGCCTGCGTACCGACGACCCGCTCGTTCGTGGCGGCGGCGGATGCCTTCGTCTACCAAGCGAACCCGGCCGCCAACTCCGGCAGCAACTTCGAGTTGAGAGTGCGCGTGAGCGCCACTGCCCAGTACGAGTCCTACCTGCGCTTCAACCTGGCAGGCCTCAATGGGCCGGTGACGCAGGCGGTGCTGCAGGTGATGGCGGCGAACTACGCGGGGGCAGGCACCGCGAGCGCCCCCGATGTCCGGCCCGTAACTGGGACGTGGTCGGAAAGCAGCGTCACCTGGGCGACCAAGCCGGCCTACGGTGCGGTGGTGGCCGCCGGCGGCGGCGCGTGGGCCGTGGCGGCGACCTACACCTGGGACGTCACCACGGTTGTCTCCGGCAACGGAGCAGTCGATCTGTCGCTGATCCCGAACAGCACCGACAGCGCCAACGCCAATAGCCGGGAACAGACCAGCGGCAAGCCCACGCTGATCGTGACTACTTGCGCTCCGGCGCCGACGGCGACGGCCACCCCCGGTCCGACAAGTACACCCGCTGAGGGCGATGTCGTCGTCGTCGCGGTCGGCGACATCGCCTGCCGGGAGGGGGCCGCGCCGACCTCGACTCAATGCCAGCAGATGGCGACCTCAGACGTCGCGCTGGCAGCGAACCCGGATCTGGTGCTCGCCCTTGGCGATCTCCAATACGAGTGCGGGAAACTTTCCGACTTCAACGCCGCCTACGGTCCCTCGTGGGGCCGGCTCAAGGCCAAGACTCGCCCCGTCGTCGGAAACCATGAGTACAACGTCAGCGGATCCTCCGCGGCCTGCAGCGATCAACCGACTACTCCGTCTGGGGCCGAGGGATACTGGGCCTACTTCGGCGGAGCGGCCGCCAACCCGCTGGACCCCACCTGCGTCGCGAGCTGCCAGGGTTACTACAGCTTCGACGTCGGCACCTGGCACGTCGTCGTCCTCAATTCGATGTTGTGCGCGACACCCTTCAACCAGTGCGGCTCCGACACCTCGCCCCAGGTGCAGTGGCTGCGCGACGACCTCGCCGCTCACCCCAACCAGTGCACACTGGCCGCCTGGCATCATCCGCTCTATAGCAGAGCAGAGAGGTCGAGCGGGACCCGGCTGCTGTGGCAGGCGCTCTACGATCATGGCGGCGACGTGGTCTTGACCGGACACTCCCACCTCTACGACCGGTACGCACCGATGGACGCGAATGGCAATTTGGATACGGCCACCGGCATCCGCGAGTTCCTCGTCGGCACGGGCGGAAGGAGCTTTTCGATTCCCGGGAGTCCCCCACCGAATTTCGAGGTCGGTAACGCTTCCACCTTTGGCGTCCTCCGGCTGACCTTGCACGCGAACGCCACCTACGACTGGCAGTTCTTGCCGGTGCCCGGCAGCTCTTTCACCGACAGCGGGACCGCGTCCTGCCACGGTGCGCCGGGTTTGGCATCGTCTGGACCGGTGGCCTCGGCGGTGAGGCTACCGGGTACGGCGGGCCTGCAGATGCGGTTGCCCAGTGGAGTCGACTGGCTTGTCGGACTCGTCGGCCTCGGCTTTATCGTTCGCGGTTTGCGGCGGAGCCGAGGCCACACGCCTTACCTGCGGCACCCCGCCCAGCCAGGCGATGCGATCGAGTCAAGAACCGGGTGATGGAACACGCACAACCGTCGATACCTACCACTCGTTGAATCCGACGGACTCACGCGGGTGTAAGCCGCGCCGTTCCCCGGCGTCGACCAGCATGGCCGACTGGCGTCATCAGGTGGGGAGGTCGAGAGAACGTCGTGCTGAGTGAATGGAGCAATCGGCACGGCTAGCGACGTCACCGTCGTTCGATGGCGAAGAGAGCTGTCGTGTCTAGCGGGCGCGTGAGAAAATCGTGATGATCGCGAGTTGAGAGGATAGAGACGATTCGTAGAGCATCGTGGTCGAGGTCCTTGCCCGCCGCGGCAGGTGCTATCACGACGCTCAAGGCGAGGCGACCAACTCCATCTGGGCGGATGAAGGCTATCGATCGAGTACCCTAGGGTCGGACCAGGAACGATGCTGTCGTAGTGGACCCGTGTCTGCTCGTAACCCGAATCCCAACAGATCCTTCCACCTCTACGGCAGGGAGTACATAACATGCTGCCACGCGCCGGAATCAGCGGTGTCATCCTGGCGGCGGGGAGGTCGTCGCGCCTCGGTCGTCCGAAGCAGCTGCTCGAACTGGATGGGCAACCGCTTCTGACCCACGTCGTCCGCAACGCGGTCGCGTCGGACCTCGACGAGGTCTTGCTCGTCCTCGGGCACCAGGCGGCGGAGATCGAATCCGCGGTCGGAGAGTGGGGCCACCGGATTGCCGTCAATCTCAATTACGCCGAGGGTCAGAGCACGTCGGTGCGGGTCGGACTGGGAGCGGTCGACCCACTGGCCGAGGCCGTCGTCTTTCTCCTCGGCGATCAACCCCAGGTCGGACCGGAGATCATCGACGCGCTGATCGTCCGCTTCCGCCAGACCGGGGCGCCGATCGTGATGCCGACCTACGGCGGCATCGCCGCGAACCCGGTGCTCTTTGCCCGCGACCTGTTCCCTGAATTGGCCCGCGTATCCGGCGACGAGGGCGCCCGGACCGTCGTCAAGCAGCATCGTCACCAGGTTACCGAGGTCTCCGTCAGCGATGGCCCACCCCCGCGCGACGTCGACACCGAGGCCGACTACAAGGAACTGCTTGCGGAGATGTCACCGACGTGAACGAACCCCCTCTCCCGCGGCCGGGAGAGGGGGCCGGGGGTGAGGGCTGCCAACTCAGTACAACAGCCCCTCATTCCGCATCCGTAAGAGCGTTCGCTCGAAGGCCCCGATCGTGAAATCGATGTCGTCCTCGTTGTGAGCGGCGCTCAGCAGTCCGCCGGCGTTGAAGAGATCGACGCCTTCCAGCAGCATGCCGAGACTCAGCGGTGTCGCCAGACCGGCTTTGCCACTGGACTTGAGCGTTGCGGGGGAGATGCCTTCTGGAGTGTGGAGGTCGCCGGCAACGCGGTTGGTGCACTGCTCGCCGACGATGGTGTGGAACGCGGAGCTCTCGCCCCAGGCGCAGCCTTTGACGCCGTGCTGCTCCATCACGGTATTGAAGCCAATCCGAAGGCGCGCGGCAAGTTCGTCGCAACGTTGTTGGATCGACGGGTCCTCGCAGCGTTTCAGGCACGTGTAGCCGGCAGTGGCCGCGAGCGGGTTGGCGTTGTAGGTGCCGGGGTGGATCACCTTCTTCTTGGCGTTCCAGCCCGGCTCGTCTTTGAACTCGAGGTGCTCCATGATCTCGGCGCGACCACTCACCGCGCCGCCCGGCATACCCCCGGCGACGATCTTCGCCATCGTCGTCATGTCCGGGATGATCCCGAAGCGCTCCTGGGCACCGCCCGGCGACCAACGGAAACCCGTGATCACCTCGTCGAAGATCAGCACCGCGCCGTGCTTGGTCGCTAAATCTCGCAGCCCGGCGAGGAAGCCCTCCGGCAATGGGATCATCGACCAGGAGGCGCCACTCGGCTCGACGATGACGGCGGCGACGTCGCCCTGAACCAACCGCTCTTCCACGGCGCCGAGGTCGTCCGGGGGGAGCACTGCGACGGTGCGGAGGACGTCGTCGGGGACACCGGGGACGGACGCGCCCTCGAAGGGCGGCTTCTCGCCCTTGACGAGGTAGTCGCTCCAGCCGTGGAAGTGACCGTCGAACTTGAGGATCGCGTTGCGACCGGTGTAGGCGCGGGCAAGCCGCATCGCCAGGATATTGGCCTCGGTACCCGAGCCGACGAAGCGGACCCGCTCCGCCGATGGGATCAGCTTCTGAACCTGCTCGGCCCACCGGACCTCGCCTTCGTGGCCCGCTCCGTAGTGCGTACCGCGATGGACCTGCGCCGCCATCGCTTCGGTGACGGCCGGGTCGTTGTGGCCAAGGATGAGGGAGCCGTGCCCCATCGCGTAGTCGATCAGCTTGTGACCGTCGACGTCCCACTTGTAGGGGCCATCGGCATGATCGACGAAGATCGGGAACGGCTTGATGAAGCGACCGTCGTGGGCGATGCCGCCGGCAAGGGCCCGACGAGACCGGTCGTAGAGGCGCTGCGAGCCGGCGAAGCGCTCCTCGAACTCCGCGACGATTCCTTGTCTGACCGGGGCCTGAACCATCGAACTCCCTCCATGTAGCGACGATCGAGTCAATGTGGCGAGAGTATAGGCTCGGGCAGGGGGACGGTCTATGGCGGTTGTATCCCCCGTGGGAGCGTGTTAGCGTCCCGGCAGCGTTGTACGTCCGTCCGCATTGTGCGCCGCGTACGAGGTGAGGGGACGCATGCTGCTGGAAGGCGTCTCCGGCCGGGTGCCGCAGGGTCCGAATGCGATCCAGAGGTCATCCGAGAGCCTCGATGACACGGCGGCACATCTGTTCTGTACGTTCGCCCAGGTGTAAGCTGTACGGGTGGATGAAGAGTTGTGGCCAACGGGCGAGACTGCGGATGAGATACCGGCGTCGGTTGCGGACGTAGCCGTCGATGGCTCGTTCCCATCCGCGATGCAGGGAGTGCTGAGCTACGCCTTGCCGTCAGAGTGGCGGGGTCGGATCGGGGTCGGCCAGCTCGTCTGGGTGCCGCTACGAAAGCAAGTTGCGCTCGGCGTCGTCGTGCGCATCCACGGGGAGCGGGTGCCCCATCGGCTGAAGCCACTCCGGGCACCGGTCGAGCCTGCCTTCCGTTTGGATGACGACCGGATGGACGTCGCGGCCTGGATCGCGCGCGAGACGGCGGCGTCCTTTTTCGCCGGTGCATCGCCGTTCTTCCCGCCCGGCGTCAGTCACCGCGCCGTCGAGTACCTCCGCCTGATCGATCCCGAGGCGCCGCCACCGGATGACCTGACGCCGGCTCAGGCGCGGCTGGTCGCGCTGATCGCGGACCGTGGGGAAGTGACGGTCGAGAGCGCCAGGACAACGCTGAAGACCGCGTTGACGGCGGTGATTCCTAAGCTCGAAGCGCGGGGACTGGTCGAGCGGGTCGTCCAGGTCGTCGATCGGGCACCCTCGCCGCGGACGGAGCGGTTCGTCCGGCTCGTCGTCCCCGCCATGGGTGACGTCGCCCGGGCACCGAAGCAGCGTGCGGTTGTCGATTACCTCGTCCAGCGGGCTCGACTCACGCCGACCGGAGACGCCGCGCTGGTCCCGCTGAGCGATCTGCTGGAGCGGACGGGGACCGATCACGCGATCGTCGGCGCCCTGGCAAGAAAGGGACTCGTCGAGGAGCTCGTCCTCCCGCGCTCGCTGACGGTTATAGATACGGTTTCCGCGCCGGCACCGACATTAACCTCGGCGCAAGCCGATGCCTGGCGCGCCATCGAGCGCGCCCTGGCCGCAAGGGATCCGACGCCGTTTCTCCTGCACGGTGTGACCGGGAGCGGTAAGACCGAGGTGTACCTGCGGGCGGTTGCCTGGTGCCTGCGGCAGGGGCGGGCGGCGATCGTGCTGGTTCCGGAGATCGCGCTGGCGTCGCAGGTGGTTAGACGATTCCAGGGGCGCTTCCCCGGTCAGGTCGCGGTTATGCACTCGGAGTTGCCGAGCGCGGATCGTTACGCGACCTGGCAGGCGATTGCCCTGGGCCAGTTAAAGGTAGTCGTCGGTCCACGCTCGGCGCTGTTCGCGCCGGTGCGAGACCTCGGTCTGATTGTCCTCGACGAGGAGCACGAAGGGGCGTACAAGCAGGAGAGTGAGCCGAGATACCACGCGCGCGCCCTGGCGGAGTACCTGGCCGCGCAGCAGGGCGCGGTGGTCATCCTCGGGAGCGCCACACCGGCCATCGAAACCCAGTGGTGCGCCGATCAGGGCGAGGTGAAGCTGCTGGTTTTGCCATCGCGGGTCGGTCCGGATGACGGCAACCCGGATGGCGATCGCACCCGCGGTGCCCTCGCGCTACCCGAGGTCGAAGTCGTCGATATGCGCCTGGAGCTCCACCGTGGGAACGCCACGATTCTGAGCGAGAAGCTGCTGGAGCTCCTGGAGCGGACGCTGACTCGACGCGAGCAGGCGATCCTCTTTCTCAACCGGCGCGGTCTGGCAACGATCGTCCTCTGTCGGGCCTGCGGAACGACGCTGCTCTGTCCCTTCTGCGACATCCCGCTCGTCTATCACCAGGATCGGGAACGCCTGCTCTGTCACCGCTGCAACCACCGGACGTTCCCGCCGCGCGCCTGCCACGTCTGCGGCGGCGCGATGAACTACTTTGGCGCGGGCACGCAGCGGGTCGAGCAGGAGGTGAAGCACCTCTTCCCACAGGCGCGTGTGCTTCGTTGGGATCAAGATTCGGTTCGGAAACAGGGAGGTCACGAGCGACTGCTCCGCCGGATCGAGCGGCGGGAGGTCGACATCGTCGTGGGGACCCAGATGATCGCGAAGGGGCTCGATCTACCGCTGGTGACGGCGATCGGGGTCGTGCATGCCGATACCCTGCTGCACCTACCGGACTTTCGATCTGCCGAGCGGACCTTCCAACTCTTGACGCAGGTCGCGGGGCGCGCAGGACGGCGGGCTCCCGGCAGTCGAGTAATCGTGCAGAGCTACACGCCCGCGCACTATGCGATCCAGGCGGCCGCACGGCACGACTACGCGTCGTTCTACGCCGAGGAGATCGATTTCCGCCGGACGCACGGCTATCCCCCGTACAGCCGGCTGATCCGCTACCTTTTCCGCCACCAGGACGAGGAGCATTGCGCGGCGGAGGCGGAGGAGATGGCGCGGCTCTTGGCACGTCATGCGCGAGCTCGCGCCGTCAAGGCCGACCTGCTCGGGCCGACGCCGGCCTTCGCGAGCCGGGTGCGGGGCAAGTACCAGTGGCAGATCGTGCTTCGGGCCGATCGCGATGCCCTGGATCAACTGCTCGATGATCTACCGTCGCGGCCGGGCTGGTGGGTCGACGTCGATCCTCAGAGCTTGTTGTAAGGCGGCGATATCGGCTGCGGCGACGGATCTCGTTCGTCGAGGGCACAGCGTTCTGTCGCAGTTCGCCGGTGGAGGCATGAGCGGGGATGGACGATACTACAAGGAGAACGCGTTCGATCTGGTAGGGGACATGGAGTACTGCGACCGATGGCGATATTGGAGGTTCTGCTCGAGGGTGATCCGCGGCTGCGGCAGAAGGCGTTGAAGATCCGCGCCGTTGACGACAGCCTGCGGAAACTCGCGCGGGACATGCACGAGACGATGAACGATGCACCCGGCGTCGGGTTGGCGGGGCCGCAGATCGGGGTGATGCGGCGGATCATCGTGGTCCACGTACCAGAGGGGTATCAGGGCGAGGGCGAGCCTGAGCTCTCGATGACGCTGGTCAATCCCGAGATCGTCAAGGCCCATGGCCGCGAAGTTGGGCCGGAGGCCTGCCTGAGCATCCCGGGTTGGGTGGGCGATGTCCCGCGGGCTGAGCGGATCACGGTGAAAGCGATCGATCTCGACAACAAGGAGATCCGGCTGAAGGCCGACGGGTTCCTGGCGCGCGTGCTCCAGCACGAGGTCGATCACCTCGACGGCATCCTCTACATCGACCGCGTCGAAGACAAGTCGACGTTGCGACCGGTCACGGATGACGAGGACGAGGACGAGTCGATCCCGGCCGACTAATCGACGATGTCTAGAGATTGACCTCGGGCTGTTCGATGCGGTGATGCTCGGCGTCGATGATCGCGGATAGCTGCGCGATCGTCCGCTCGAGTCGTTCGCGCTCGTTGAAGACGATGAAGTTGAACTCCCGCGCCCGGCGCAACTCGCGGTCGGCGGCCATGAAGCGAGCCATCAGCACGTCCGGGTCGTCCGATTTCCGCGACTGCAGACGCTGCAGCAGTTCGTCCATCGACTCCGGGGCCAGGAAGATGAACGTTCCGTGAGGGGCGAGCTGGCGAATAGTGGCGGCGCCCTGGACGTCGACCTTGACGATCACGTCCTGACCGCGCTGCAGCGCCTGCCGGACTGGTCCCTTCGGGACGCCGTAGTGGTGGTTGTAGACGACCGCGGACTCCATGAACTCGCCCTGGGCAAGGCGCTCGGCGAAGGTATCTGGATCGAGGAAGAAGTAATGGACGCCGTCGATCTCGCCGGGGCGCCGCGGTCGTGTTGTCGCGGTGACGGCGAAGTGGGCCTCGGGGTACGCGTCCCGCAGGCGCTCGATGACGGTATCCTTGCCGACGCCGGAGGGGCCTGAGATCACGATCAGTCGTGGCCGGCGCCGGGCCCGCATGTCGGCAATGAAGAGATCGCCACTCTCGCCGACGGGGTCGAGCGGGTGGGTCACAGACAAACCATGATGCGGATGGCTCTCGTTGCGATCATCGGCGCGGATCTCGACCTCGGTCCGCGCGTCGGCGCGGCGATCTAGAACGGACGTTTTGCGAGTGTTCGACGTACTGACCATTGCCGCCCTCGCGGACGAGTTGACCGAAACCGTGCTCGACGGGCGCATCCAGCGGGTCGGTCACCTCGACGCCAGGACGATCGTCGCCGAGATCTACGCCGGCGGCCGCCGCCACTACCTGATCGTCAGCGCTGACGCCGAGCAACCGCGAATCTATCTCTCGGACACCGAACCGTCGTTCGATACTCAACTGGTGACGCCGCTGCTGCTGCTGCTTCGGAAGTACGTGCGCGGCGGCTTCCTGATCGGCGTCGAGCAACCTCCGCTCGAACGTGTCCTGCGGCTCAGTATAGCCAAGCGTCTCCGACCCCACAACGGAGCCGTTCCATCCCGAACGGCGGATGCGGCAGAGCCGCCCGATGAGGAGGAATCGGAAGAAGAGGTCGACGGCGACGGTCTCGCCGACGCCGTGTTCGTCCACCTGAACGTCGAGATCATGGGGCGCCATAGCAACATCATCCTCGTCGACGACGGCGGACGGATCATGGACAGCGTCAAGCGCGTGACCCCGGCGATGAGTCGCGTGCGGCCGATCCATCCGCGTCTGCAGTACACCAACCCGCCGCCGATCGAGCGTCCCGATCCGCGACGCCTGACGGCAAGCGAGACGACGGCGATCTTCGCCGGCGAGTCGCCCGATGCCCGGCTCGCCACCGTCTTGACCCGACGCCTCCGTGCCGTCAGTCCGCAGATGGCGCGGGAGATCGCCTTCCGGGTCGCTGGGGATGCGAAGGTGCAACTGGCGGCGCTCGGACCGGACGAGTGGAGCGCCGTCGCGCGCGAGACGCGCAACCTCTTCGAGCCACTCCTGACGTCGGACTGGAGTCCGCGGATCTACCGCGATGACGAGGGATCGGTTGTCGCCTTCGCGCCGGTGCCGATGCGCCATCTCGCCGTGGAGCGGAGCGAAGAAGAGGTACCGACGATCTCTCGCGCCGCCGAGTTGGCCGGAGGCAGTGACGAATCGACGCCTGCGCGGCACGGACAGCGACGTCAGCGTTTGGTCCAGGCGATCCGCACCGCGCGCGAACGGATCGAGACACGCCTCTCCTCCCTGCGTGCGGAGGGCGTCAAGGCGGACGAGGCCGACCGGCTGCGCGAAGGGGGTGAGCTGATCTATGCCTATCTCTGGAGTATCCAACCCGGACAGCGGGAGTTGGCCGTCGATGGAGCAACCATTCCGCTCGACCCTGCCCTGTCGGCAAAGGAAAACGCCCAGTCGTACTTCGAGCGGTACCGGAAGGCGCAGAGCGCCGCTTCGCACCTACCGGAGCTCGTGACCAGGACCGAGCAGGAAGCGGCCTACCTCGATCAGCTCCTGACCCTCGCGGCACAGGCGGAGCGGTTCGAGGATCTTGAGTCGTTGTCGATCGAGTGGGACGCCTATCAGCGGACGAGCGGACGCAGCGGGGAAGGCAAGAAACCGGCAAAGCGATCGACGCCGCCCCGCCGCCCGCGTCCGCTCTACGACGACGCCGGCAACGCCATCTACATCGGCCGCAGCGGAGCCGAGAACGACGCGGTGACCTTTGACTTAGCCGGACCCAACGACACCTGGTTGCACGCGCGCGGCGTCCCCGGTTCGCACGTAATCGTCCGCTGGCGCGATCCAGCCGGAGCGGAGGACGAGGAGACGCTCCACCGCGCGGCGGCGCTCGCCGCCTACTACAGTTCGGCGCGGCAGAGCGGAACGGTCGAAGTCGATGCCACCCGTCGCCGGTACGTCCGCAAGATCAAGGGCACCGGTCCCGGAATGGTCACCTACCGGAACGAACGAACCCTAGCGGTGCGCCCGACAGACGAAACGGCGCTCGCGCTGGTGCGCGAGCGCCGATGAGGACACATGCGTAGGGGTGGACCGTCATGTTCGCCCTCGTCCGAATTCCGCGACGATCAACAAGCGCGGACTCCGCCCAAAGGGCACCCGGCCCGCTCCAACGCGGCTACGAGGCGATCTCCGGCTTCTTTCGCGTGAAGATGCGGCCCAGAATCAGTCCCAACTCGTAGAGGATGTAGAGCGGAACGGCGACGATCGCCATGTTGATGGGGTCGGTACTGGGCGTAATGATGGCCGAGGCGACCAGAACGAGAACGAACGCATAGCGGCGGTACTCGGACATTTTTTTGGCGCTGACGATGTTGAGCTTGGCGATGACGAACATGACCGCCGGGAGTTCGAACGCGATGCCTAAGCCGATCATCAGTGTCAGGTAGAAGCTGATGACTTCGGGCCCGTCTGGTTGCCACTGGAAGGAACCGGCCTGAAAACTGGACAGGAATTGGAAGGCGCGAGGAGCGGCGAAGAAGAAGGCGTAGGATGAGCCCGCGACAAAAAGTAACGAAACAAACGGCAATGACGTGAAGAGAAGGCGCTTCTCTTTCCTGGTGAGACCTGGTGCGAGAAACCCAATGATCTGCCACAAGAGGACAGGTGTCGCGAAGGCAATCGCGATGTAGAGGGCGATCTTGAAGTAAATCGAGATCGGGTCGGTTGGCGAGCGGATGTCGAATCCGCCTTCCGATTCCGCCTGGGCTTGCTTGACGATCAGGCGAAGGAGCGGACCGGCGAAGATGACGCCGCCGATGAAACCGACGGCAATCGAGACACAGGACTTGACGATGCGAGAGCGCAGCTCGTCGAGGTGCTCGGCGAGCGTCATCTCCTCGAAGACGTCCTCGTACGGCTCGTTTGTGTTGGGAAGCCGGGGAATCTTCGGAGTCGGAACCCGGACTTTCGGAATGCGAAGGGCGCGTGCCATGATGCTTTCTCCTAACAGGGCGTGGAACCGCGACGGTTCAATCCGGCGGCTTTGCGGACCGCCGAGCATTACGCGGACGTGAACCCTCTCCGTCGCGAAACGTGTTCCTCCGAAACCTGCCGTTCATCGGGGCACGGATGCCGTCGATGAACCGAGAGCGCAAAGCGGCACACCTCCTAATCGGTGCTCGGCCGCGACCTCACGGTCACGGTCGCCCTTCGCCAGCCGCCGCGATCGACGGAATCGAACCTAGCCGCCGTGCTCCTCGATGAAGTTGACGGCGTCGCCAACGGTGCGGATGTTCTCCGCGTCCTCGTCCTTGACTTCCGTGTCGAACTCTTGTTCGAGCGCCATGATTACTTCGACGAGGTCGAGTGAGTCGGCGTTGAGATCGCCGATGAACTCGGACTCCATCGTGATTTTGTCCTCGTCGACGCCGAGTCTCTCCGCAACGATGCTTCGGACTCGCTCAAAAACAGTCGCCAACCCAACCACCTCCCACCGGGCAGCCTCTCCGGCCGACCAGACGTGTCGCGGCCCCAACGCATGGCACGCGACGATTCCTCCCCACCCTCTGCGGACTCCTGCTTCGTCCCGATCGGGGATTTGGCAGCCCCAAACCGGCCCGCTCGCCGAGCGTCCGTCGCCTGGGATGATACACGACGGTTGTAGGGCAAACCACCTCGAACAGGCAGTATCTCTCGGTCATGAAAGTGTTGCTTTCGGAACCGCCTGGGATGGCTTTGTCACTGCCCAGCGGTGGGTTCAGATTGCGCCGGCCGTTGATCGCCGGTCGCCGGCGTGCGACCGATCGCGTTGACGACGGTGCCGAGCACGCCGTTGACGAAGCGCCCCGAGTTGTCGCCACCGAAGCGCTTTGCGAGCTCGACGGCCTCGTTGATTGCGACCTTGGGTGGCACGTCCGGCTGGCGCAGCAGCTCGTAGATGGCGATGCGGAGGACGTTACGATCGATCGAGGGCAGTTGTGCGACCGGGAACGCCGGCGCCGCGGCGAAGATGTGGCGATCGATCTCCTCCTGGTCCGTCAGCATGCCCTTGACGAGACGTTCGACGTAGCGCCGCGTCTCCGGCGGAGCAGGTTGGTCGGCAAAGGTGCGCGCCAGGACTTCCATGGGGTCGTGTGCGGTGAGATCGACCTCGAAAAGGATCTGCAAGGCGAGGATGCGGGCTTGGTGGCGCTTGCCGCCTGGAGCGGTTCGCTCTCCCCGGCCGTTGCCGTCGGCACGGCCGCGGTCACGCCGATCGGGGCGGCTCGCCCCTTCTCGCCGCCGCAAAGAATCGTCCGGCTCGGTCATCGTCGTTTCCCTATTCGCGCGCCGTCGCCGGCTCTGGCTGGCCTGCCGACTCCTGCCGCTTCAGGATGTCTGCGACGAGACCGGTATGGACATCACCGCGCCGAAACGCCTCGTCGGCCAGGAGTGTCCGATGAAATGGTCCTGTGTGAACGATGCCGGTGACGACCAACTCTGCCAGCGCCCGCTCCATACGAGCGATTGCCTCGTCCCGGGTGTTTCCCCAGGCGACCAGCTTACCAAGGAGCGAATCGTAGTGGGGCGGAACGGTATAGCCGGCGTAGAGATGGGTATCGAACCGAATGCCGGGACCGCCCGGGGCGATGAACGCTTCGATTGTACCCACGTTCGGCGCAAAATCGTTAGCGGCGTCTTCGGCAGTGATGCGACACTCGATCGCGTGACCGTTTGCCTCCAGTTCACGCTGCTCGAGTTGGAGCGGTGCACCGGCGGCGATCCGAATCTGCGAAACGATGAGGTCCCGCCCCGTCACGGCTTCGGTGACCGGATGCTCGACTTGGATCCGGGTATTCATTTCCATGAAGTAGAAGTGACCTTCGCGATCCACAAGGAATTCGAGGGTTCCGGCGTTGCGGTACCCGGCCGCTTTGGCGCCCTTGACGGCCGCGCGGAGCAGGTTGTCGCGTACTTTGCGCGGCAGATTGGGCGCGGGCGCCTCTTCGAGCACCTTCTGATGACGTCGCTGCAGCGAGCAGTCCCGCTCGCCGATCGCGTAGACGTGTCCGTGGTGGTCGGCAAGAACCTGGACCTCGACGTGGCGCGGCCGATCGAGATAGCGCTCGAGATAGACGTCACCGTTGGCGAACGCTGCCTCTGCCTCCGATTGGGCGAGTGGCAGCAAGCGCGTCAGCTCCGCATCGTCGCGTGCAACCCGCATGCCACGGCCGCCGCCCCCGGCAACGGCCTTGATCATCACCGGGTAGCCGATCCTACGGGCAGCCTGCCGCGCCTCGCCGAGATTCGGGACTGGTCCTTCCGTTCCCGGCACGAGCGGCACGCCGGCCTCGCGCATCACTTTGCGCGCCTCGGCCTTGTCGCCCATTTTGGCGATGACGTCGGATGGAGGCCCGATGAAGGTGACCCCGACCTGCTGGCAAATGTCGGCCAGGTACGAGTTCTCGGCCAGGAATCCGTACCCCGGATGGAGCGCGTCGCACCCCGTCACCAGTGCCGCGCTGATCAGGGCCGGAATGTTCGTGTACGACCGCGCGGCGGGAGCTGGCCCGATGCAGACGGCCTCATCGGCAAGTTGCACCGCCAGCGAGTACCGGTCGGCGTCGCTGTACGCCACGACGGCCGGGACCTTCAGGTCCCGGCAGGCGCGCAGAATGCGGAGTGCGATCTCTCCGCGGTTGGCAATCAGGATCTTGCGAAACATAGCACCAGCCGTCAGCCGTCAGCTATCAGCCGTCAGTCATCGTTCGCCGTTTGCCACGCTGCGCTCGCCTCGATGACTCAGAGTCGCCGAGCCGAGGAGCTGATAGCTGACGACTGACAGCTGATGGCTCGTCAGGCCATGAAGAGTCCACCGTCGACGGTGAGAACGTGACCGGTGATGAAGTTGGCGTCGGGCGAAACGAGGAAGGCGACGGCACCCGCCACGTCGTCCGGGCTGCCGAAGCGGCCCAATGGGGTGTTCTTGAGCAGGGTGTCTTTGATGTCCTGCGGCAAGACGTCGGTCAGGCGGGTTTCGATGAAGCCGGGAGCGACCGCGTTGACCGTGATGTTCCGGGAAGCAACTTCCTTGGCCAGCGACTTGGTGAAGCCGATCAGGCCGGCCTTGGCCGCCGCATAGTTGGCTTGACCGGCGTTACCGCCGATGCCGACCACGGAGGAAAGGTTGACGATACGGCCGGAGCGCTGGCGGAGCATCGGTCGAATTGTCGCCTTCGAGCAGAGGAAGGCGCCCTTCAAGTTCGTCGTCAGGACCGCATCCCAGTCGTCCTCGGTCATCCGCATCAGCAAAGTATCGCGGGTGATACCGGCGTTGTTGACGAGGACGTCGATGTGACCGAAGCCCTGCATCGCCGCTTCAATCAATCCGCCGGCGCCATCGGCGGTCGAGATGTCGGCAGCCCTGACCTCGATCTTGCGGCCGAACTGATCGAGCTCTGCCTTTGCGTTCGCCGCCGCTTCCTCGTCACCCCGATAGCTGACGACAAGGTCGTAGCCGTCGCGGGCGAGTCGCTTACTGATGGCGAGACCGATGCCACGAGTGCCCCCCGTGACGACCGCGACCTTCGAACCTTCTGCCACTCCTACCCTCCGTTGCTGGCGGCAGCCAGTATCGGCGTCGCGCGCTGCCTCGCGGAGCGACGGCACGATGGGTCGCGACAGACACCGGCCGTGCCCCATCTGACGACGCCGGCCGCCCAGGCGAGGCCCCCGCCGAACGCCACAAATACCAGATTATCGCCCTCGCGGAGGTGGCCTGCTGCTTCCGCCTCGCAGAGGGCGATCGGGATCGTCGCCGCGGACGTGTTGCCGTAGCGGTCAAGGTTGACCCAGACCTTCTCGCGTGGCAGGTCAAGCCGGCGGGCGGCGGCGTCGATGATGCGAAGATTCGCCTGGTGAGGAATCAGCATGTCGATGTCGGAGAACCGGAGACCAGCCCGCTCGACCGCCTCGGCCGCGGCATCGCCCATTACCCGCACGGCGAACTTGAAGACCTCGTTGCCGTTCATCTGCAGGTACGGCCGGTACTCGGGAAAGATCTCCGCCGACTCGGGGACGAAGGCGCCCCAGCCGGGGATGTAGAGATGCTTGTGACCCGCGCCATCGGCGCCGAGGACCGTCGAAAGGAGACCTCGTGGCTGATCAGATGCCTCGATGACGAATGCCCCGGCACCATCGCCGAAGAGGATGCAAGTTGTTCGATCGGTGTAGTCCACAAAGCGGGTGAGCGTGTCGGCACCGATGACAAGGACCCGATCGTAGAGGCCGGATTGGACGAACTGGCTGCCTGTCGTGAGGGCGTAGACGAATCCGGAGCAGGCGGCACCGAGGTCGAACGCGCCGGCATTGCCACCGAGCTCAGCTTGGACCAGGCAAGCCTGGGAGACGAGGAACTGATCGGGGGTGCAGGTGCCGACGATGATGAGGTCGATGTCATCGGCGGTCAAACCGGCACGGTCCAGGGCCTGGCGAGCTGCGGCGACCGAGAGGGAGGTCGTCGAGTCTTGCGGTCCGACGACATGGCGTTGCTTGATCCCGGTGCGGCTGACGATCCACTCGTCGGAGGTATCGACCATTCGCTCGAAGTCGGCATTGGTCAAGACACGCTCCGGGACCGCCATGCCCCAGCCCGTGATCGCCGCGTAACGCATCGTCGGATCTCTCCTGGTCCCTCCGCCCTACGTTGGAGAGTATCGGCCGGCACCGGCCATGCGGAAGGGGACCCGCCGCGGTCAGTGTGACGCGAACGGGTCGGGAACGCAACACGGCCGCGCCCGATCCCAGGGGACCAGGCGCGGCCGTTGCTCGCGTCGTGGCTAGGATTCGGCGCGCTCGCGCTCTTCGATGACGATCACCTGTCGGCCGCGGTAGTACCCGCAGCTCGGGCAGACGTGATGCGGTCGCTTCACCTCGCGGCAGTTCCGACACTCGACGAGGGCCGGAGCCGTAAGGAAGATGTGGCGCCGACGGTTCCCTTGCCGATGTCGGCTGATTCGTTGCTTTGGCAGCGCACCCATGGTCGTTCTCCTGATACTCGGGCTATCGCCCCGTTCGTCTCAGTTCTTTGCCTCGTCGTCGAGCAAGTGCGCGAGCGAGGCGAATCGGTTGTCGATCGGTTCGTCGTCTCCGACCTCGACCACGTCGGGACCAGGGCAATCGGCCCCACACGTCGGCCGCATCGGGAGGACGACGATGATTTCCTGCCGCAACGCTTCGCCGAAGTCTAACTCGTGATTCTCGTCGATGGTGAACCGCTCGTCGTCGTCCGGCGCGGCGATGCCGTTGCCGGTGCGGACGTCGTGGGCGATCCGGAACTCCTCCGAGAAGTCGGCAGTGAACGCTTCCGGATACTCGCGCAGACAGCGCAGGCACTGGAGTTTCACACTGCCGGCAACGCGAAGTCGCGCCATGATCTCGTCGGTTAGCCGGGTCAACTTGACCGTTCCCGACACGTCCACCGCCAACAGGTCGTTGTCCAGAGGAAACGCATCGAGCTGCAACGGATATGACCGCGAGCTTCCGATCGGCTCCTGCAACAACGCCGCGACGTTGACGCCGGTCTCGTTGTAAAGGTCCATCTCGTCTAGTGTCGTGTACATCGCCAAGGCAGGAGGGATTGGACTGACTCTCTTCCTCGGCATACGCAAACACGCCGGGGGCGGTCCCCGGCGCAGTAGGCGGATTATAAGGGGTGAAAGCCAAAGGCGTCAAAGTACGTGCCGAGTTTCAGACCAGGGCTGCGGCAGTCACCTACGTAGTACACCGTGCATGGTCCTTCGGCATGTCCAGAGGGACGACGGTGCCTCGCAAAAACAGTCATTCCGAGCCTGTCGAGGAATCTCTCTCCGACCTAAGTGCGCCTCTCATACGAGGGTGGAAAAGCACGACCGTTGACGACGACCCACCCATTGCCGTCTGATGCGGAAAGAGATTCCTCGCCCAGCTCGGAATGACGGTCTGGGGTACCCCACGTCGTGGTCCTATGCAGCCGAACCTTGGTGGTGGGCCCATTACGAACCGTTCACGTCCGAAAGCGACATCAGTATCGAATCGTCGTGCTCTGCTCAGAACCGGTCACTGGGCGCGGGATCCGAAACGCTACTGCCCGACGGCATTCTTCGCCCGTTCCAGCGCGTCCACGGTATCCCGAACAGCTCCGTCGATGATCTCAGTCGCCTCCCGGAGGGCTTCTTCAATGCGGTTGAACTGCTGCATCGCGTAGACGTCGATCTCGCCCTTGGCGCGTTTGCGCCGCTCGTCGGCAACGCGGAGGATCTCTTCGCTCTGCTGCCTGGCTTCGTTGAGGATGCCCTGTTCGGAGACGAAGTATTCAGCGCGCTTCCGTGCGGTTTCCAGGATCCTCGTCGCCTCGTCCTGAGATTCGGCGATGATTCGCTCGCGCTCCTTGATCACCCGCTGTGCCTTTTTGATCTCGTCGGGGACGGCGACGCGGAGTTGGTCGACCAGGTCGAGGAACTGCTCCTCTTCGACCATCACCCGCCCGCTGAACGGGACGCGTTTCCCCACGCCGACGAGTTCCTCGAGGCGATCTACCAGATAAAGAATATCGACCGTCCCGTCGTCGGTCGGTTCGCCGTCGTCGTTCATCCCGCTCCCCGAAGGCGCCAGGCGCCTAACGCCTCACCACCTTGGCCCGCAACGCGTCGCGTACATGATCCGGTACAAGTCCGTCGACGTCCCCACCCAACGACGCCACTTCCCGGATCAGGCTCGAGCTGATAAACGAATGGCGGGACGAGGTCATCAGACAGACCACCTCGATCTCCGACGTGAGGTGAGCGTTCATATGAGCGAGCTTGAACTCGTACTCGAAGTCCGAGACAGCTCGCAGCCCACGCACGATCACCCCTGCCCCCTTGGAGCGGGCGTACTCTACGGTGAGGCCGGAGAAACTGTCAACGGAGACATTCGGCAGAGGGGCGACGGCCTGCCGCGCCAGCTCAAGCCGCTCCGCGGTCGTGAACAGCGCACCCGGCTTCTCTGACTGGCTGTAGACCGCGACGATCACCTCGTCGAACAACCGTGCCGCGCGCTTCGCGACGTCGAGATGCCCAACCGTGATCGGATCGAAGCTCCCCGGATAGATCGCAAGCGTCATGTCGTTCCTCAGCCGCTGGCCGCTAGCCCGTAGGAGCTCACGCTAGTCCGACTCCGAACCCGTTGCCGTAGTGCAATCATCGACGACCTCTAGCGGCTAGCGGCTAGTGGCCAGCGGCTCGCCCGCTTCATAGATCGAGAAACAGCTGTCGCCGTGACAGCGAAGGCGCAGGCGGGTCAACCGGCCAAGTTGGTCGGGCAGGGTGATGCGCGGCCAGTGTCCCACGACGACGATTGTGCCGGATTGTATCAACCTTGACTCGGCCACTCGGTTGAGGGTCGCCACGATCTCCGGGTCGGCATACGGCGGGTCGAGGATGATCAGGTCGTAGGGGGCCTCGTCGCGCTTGAGAAACGCCGCCACGGGCAACTGATGGACGTGGCTGGCGTCCCGATACTTGGTGTGGGTAAGGTTGGCGCGAACGACGGCGCAGGCGGCGGCACTTTGATCGACGAAGTCGGCCCAGGTCGCCCCGCGCGAGAGTGCTTCGATTCCGATACTCCCGGTACCGGCGTAGAGATCGAGCACCCGCTCGGGCTCGATGCCGAGCGACGCCAACATGTTGAAGAGCGCCTGTCGGATCTTGTCCGTCATCGGCCGTGTCGCCGTGCTCGGCGGCCCCTTCAAGATGTGTCCTTTTGCTTCGCCGGCGATGACGCGCATGGTGATCCGAAAGCCGAAAGCCGAAAGCCGATGGCCGAAAGCCCGATGCGGGCTTCGCAATGGTAGCCCGGATTCAGGCACCAGGTAGGTCTGACGCTGTTGTCGGCTGACGGCTATGAGACCGGTACGTCCGGAGACGCCGTTTGCCAGAAGGTGGTGTAGCGGAGATCAAGCGCGTGGTGTTCCGGGCGGCGCAGTTCGGGGTCGGCGTCGAGGAGGGCTTCGGCGGCTTGCCGGGCCTGATCGAGGAGGCGCGTGTCAAAGCTGCCGTCGAGCCAGGTCATCTCCGGCAGGCCGCTCTGGCGGGTGCCGATGAAGTCGCCGGGACCGCGGAGCTCCAGATCCTTTTCGGCGAGGACGAATCCGTCGTTTGTCTCGACCATCATCTGTAGGCGGGCCTCGGCTTCCGGAGACGCCTCGTCGGCGAGGAGGAGGCAGTAGGACCGGCTACCGCCGCGGCCAACGCGGCCGCGGAACTGGTGGAGCTGGGCCAAGCCAAAGCGATCGGCGCCCTCGACGAGCATCACGGTCGCATTCGGGACGTCGATGCCGACCTCGATCACGGAGGTGGAGACGAGGATATCCGCCTCCCGGTCGCGGAACGTCGTCATGATACGGTCCTTGTCCCGTCCGCTCATCCGGCCGTGGAGGACCTCGATCTCCAGGTCGGGGAAGACCTCCGCCTTCAGTCGTTGCGCCTCCGCGACGGCCGCCTTTGCCTCCGTCGCCTCCGACTCTTCGACGAGCGGGCAGATGACGAAGACCTGGTGCCCTTTGGCGATCTCGGCCCGGACAAGCTCGTAGGCCGTTTGCCGCTCCGGCCCGACGAAGCGGCGGGTCTCGATGGGAATTCGGCCGGGCGGCAACTCGCCGATGACCGAGACGTCGAGGTCGCCGTTCAGCACCATGTTCAGGGTCCGTGGGATCGGCGTCGCCGTCATCGAGAGCAGGTGCGGTTGCGGCCCCGCCGCGCGTGCGGGTAGCGCGCCACGCTGCCGCACGCCGAAGCGGTGCTGCTCATCGACCACCGCCAGACCGAGACGGGGAATCTCCACGCCTTCCTGGATGATCGCGTGGGTGCCGACCAGGACGTCGACATCGCCTTCGGCGAGTGCCGCCAGGACCTCGCGCCGCTCGGCGGCGCGGGTGCTGCCGGTCAGCAGAGCGACGGTTGGACGGTCCGCCGCGTCGAGCGAGGCGTAGAGACCGCGAAAGTTGTGGTAGTGCTGCTCGGCCAGGATCTCCGTGGGAGCCATCACGGCTGTCTGGTAGCTCTGCGCGATCGTCACGAGGGCGGCTGCCGCCGCGACGACGGTCTTGCCGCTGCCGACGTCGCCCTGAAGGAGACGAGCCATCGGCAGGGCCCGCTGGAGATCGCCGAGGATTTCGTCGAGCGCCCGCCGTTGCGCGCCCGTCAGCGCGAACGGGAGCTCGGCCAAGAAACGGTCGAGCAGGACCTTATCGATCGGCAGGGCGATCCCGCCAACGGCCTGTCGCTCCCGCTTCCGCCGGATGAGGCCGATCTGCAAGAGAAACAGGTCGTCGAAGGCAAGACGTTTCTGAGCGCTTGCCAGGGTGGAATGGTCGGCGGGATAGTGGAGACCCTCATACGCGGCGACAAGCGACGTCAGTTGGTGGCGATCCCGGATTGGGGGAGGCAGGAAATCGACGACGTTAGTTTTCGTCGCGTCGAGCGCCGCCCTGGTCAGCCCGCGCATCGTCTTTTGCGCGAGTCCCTGCGTGAGGGGATAGACGGGGGTGAGCCGGCCGGTCGAGAGCGCCGGACCGCCCATCTTCTCCCATTCGGGATTCGTGAACGAGAGCGAGCCGTAGCCGGCATCCAGCTTGCCGCTGACCGCGATCTCCTCGCCGACCTGCAGCTGCTTGGCGATGAAGCTGTTGAACCAGGTGATCTTGAGCGATCCGGTCTCGTCGGCAAGCCGGACGTGAACGCGCGCCGGCGGGCCGGGAATCGCCTTCAATTCGACGATCTCGCCGCGAACGGTGACCTCGTCCCGCGGTCCGAAACCGAGGGCAGCGCCGATCTTGACGGTCCGGCTGTAGTCGATGTGCCGGCGCGGACCGAGACGGAGCAGATCGCCGACGGTTTTGACGCCGAGATTCGCCAGCTTCTTCGCGACCGCGTCGCCGACGCGCGGCAGCGAGGTGACGGGCGCGTCCGGCGGCAATGGTTTGACACTTGGAGTCTGCGGTTTCGCGGTCGCCCTGGTTTCGACTTTGGGTTGCCGGCCAGGTGCAACGGCGCTGTTCAGCTTGCCGACCGGAACGATCGGCTCCTCGGCGGCACTGAGCAGTGGTTTGACGCTTTTCAGCTCCTCTGCGAGTGGTGGCAGCGCCTGACGACGTTGGTCCACCGGGAGCCGCTGATAGTCCTGGAGCTGCGTCTCGATCCGCGCGAGGCGAAGTCCGGCTTCGTGTGAGACTGCGAGCGTATTGAGCCGCCTGACGTAGGCGGTCGCGAGTCTCGCCATCGAGCCGGCGCAACCGGTTCGCCACTCCCGCCGCAGGGCCTCGATGGCGCTATCGACGAGATCGGCGGAGCCCGAGGCGACAAGTGAAGGTTGGGAACGGCGATCGATCGTGCGCACGCGTTGCCGAATCCGTTTCCACATCGACGGAGCCGCGGCCGGTGCAGGGCTCGAACAAGTGTACTCGATTCGAAGTAGCGATCAGGCGGCTCACGCGCCCGTTGCGCGCGGAGAATTGAGTTGTGGCTGATGCCCCACCGTGGTAGCATAAACCGTTCATACGGCGCCGCCCGTCTCGGTCGGCGCTGCCTTTTGCGCCTGACGGTCGATGCGGGCGCATGATGGCGATCACCACCTGCTGATTGAGTAACTGGAAGGAGACCCGCGGTGGCCGGGAAGTGCGAGGTCTGCGGCAAGACCAAGAGTTTTGGACACAACGTCAGCCATTCCAAGCGGCGGACCAACCGTGCTTTCATGCCGAACGTCCACCGGAAGCGGTTGGTCGTCGACGGCGTCGCGGTTCGCCTCGACATCTGCACGCGCTGCATGCGCACCGCGCTCAAGAGCGGTCGCGCGGCGTAACCAGCAAGTCATCGATTCCTTCGGGAGGGCGGCCGGTACCGGCCGCCCTCCTGCCGTTTTGGTCGCCCAACATGGTCCCCGCCATGGGTCAAGCTCAACCCCTCTTCCTGACATCGCCGATCGTTCCCGCCCCGTCCTCCGAGCGTCGGGCGCTGACCGCCCGTGTCAAGCAGTTGGCCGCCGAGAACGGTCTGACCGTCTCGTCCGTGACGGCGGCCGACTCCTTCCCCGGGTTGGCCGATCACCTGGAGCGCCACATCGCGGCGGGACGCATCGACGGGCTCGACTGGTTCACGCGAGACCGCGCCGCCTTCTCGGCCGACCCGAGAAATCTCCAGGCGTCGGCGCGGTCGGTGCTCTCGGTTGGAGTCGCCTACTGGTCGATCGATCCAGGTAAACCGGAAGATGGCGTCCCGCGCGGTCGCATCTCGCGCTACGCCCGTGGGATGGATTACCACACCCTTCTCAAGACTCGAATGCGTTCGCTTCACGCCACGATCGAGGCGGAGGTTGGACGGCCGGTCGACGCTCGCTTCCTCGTCGATACGGCGCGGATCGTGGATCGTGCGGTGGCGGCGCGGTCGGGGCTGGGCTGGTACGGCAAACACGCCTGCATCATCGTGCCGGGGCACGGGTCGTGGGTGCTCCTCGGGGAGCTGCTGCTTGACGTCGAGCTGGAGTCGGACGCCCCGCTCAACCGCGACTGTGGTCGCTGCACGATCTGCCTCGACCGCTGCCCTACCGGCGCCATCGTCGCGCCGTACACGATCGACACCCCACGTTGCCTCTCCTTCCAAACCATCGAGCAACGCGGCCCGATTCCTCGCTCCTTGCGTCCGAGTCTGGGAGATTGGGTTTACGGCTGCGACGTCTGCCAGGACGTCTGCCCCTATACCCGCGCCGCGGTTCCGGAGCCCGACCCTGACCTGCTACCGCGCAGCCTCAATAATGCCTACCCGTCCTTGCAGTGGTTGCTGGCGATGACCGAACAGGAGTTTCGGGAGACCTACCGCGGCACACCGGTGCTGCGGGCCAAGCGGCGCGGTCTCGCCCGGAACGCCGCGGTCGCGCTCGGCAACGTCGGGAGCGACGCCGACGTTCCCCACCTGATCGATGCGCTCGAAACGCACGACGAACCCCTCGTCAGAGGGCATGCCGCCTGGGCGCTCGGCCGACTCGGTGGCCGCCGCGCGATCGTGGCGCTGGAACGGTGTCGCACAGCCGATCCGGATGAATCGGTGCGGGAAGAGATCGAAGCCGCCCTTTCGGAGTCGTGACGACCCAGCAGGCAGTTCTGATCCTACGCCTGAAGGATGCTCAGACCAGTGTTGCCGAATCGACGCCGAGGAGGTCGGCGACCTCATCCAGCGTCGGCAGCGCGGTTTGGGCACCGAGGGCGCGCGTCGAGAGTCCGGCGACGGCGTTGGCGAAGCGCAGTGCCTGTGGCCAGTCCCAGCGGAGCGCCATCGCGTAGGCGATCCCGCCCGCGAAGGCGTCGCCGGCGCCAGCCGAATCAACCGCGTCGATCGAGAACGCGGCAACATCCCACCGCTCACGCGCCGTGAATGCGGTCGCTCCTTCTGGGTTACGTGAGACGACACCGGCGCGAAGATTGGCCCCCGGCATGGCGGTCTGG
>JAXDKI010000515.1:0-14068 GCA_034667245.1 Thermomicrobiales bacterium
CGAACCGATGCCCTTCGTCGCCGAGGTCTGGTCGCCGTCGACGGGCCGCTTCGACGTGGATGAGAAGCTGCCGGCGTATCAGCGGCGCGGCGATCTCGAGATCTGGCGCCTGCACCCGCACGATCGAGCGCTGACCGTCTGGCGCAGGCAGCCTCACGGCACCTACTCGGAAAAGGTACGCCGAGTTCGACGTCGAGCCACTTGCTCGCACCGAACTCGTCGACGATCGGACCGTTATCACTTCGGCACGAGCCTTGCCTCCTTAGCAGAGCTCGCGCCTCGTTCCTAATCCAGATGATTCTTCGGCTCCCCGTAACCGGTCCGATTGAACGTCACGGCAAAATAGCGGTCTCCCAGGAAAGAACCAGAAGGCTCTGGGTGGGTATCCGATGACACGAAATCGGTCTGGGAGTCGCGCGGCATCGAACTCGCCTTCCATCCTCCGGTCGGATACGTGCTTGGACGTGATCACCGGACTGAACATCCACTCCTTTTAGCGCCGAGCGCGCCCTACGGCGACTCGCCGCGCACCATCGCCCGCGCAATCGCGTTGTGCCGCGCGATCAGGGGCGGCAGGTCCACGCCAAGCAGCTCGCCGTCTCGGATGCGGACGCGGCCGTTGATGACGCTGAGATCGACGGCCGGCGGCTGGCAGAAGGCGAGAGCCGCGAGGGGGTCGTGGACCGCGCCGCCGGCAAAGCCGAGTCTGTCGAGCCGGAAGCCGATCAGGTCGCCGGCCATGCCCGGGGCGAGCACGCCGACGTCGTCGCGGCCGAGCACCTCGGCCCCGCCGCGGGTGGCGAGGCGAAGCGCCTCGGCTGCGGAGAGCGCATCCGGACCGTTCGCGACCCGTTGCAGCAGCATCGCCTGCCGTGCTTCGGCCAGCAGGTGGCTGCCGTCGTTGGAGGCCGAGCCGTCCACGCCGAGCCCGACGCGGCAGCCGGCGGCGAGCCACGACCGGACCGGCGCGATCCCGGACGCGAGCCGCATGTTTGAGGTCGGACAATGGGCGATGCCGGTGTGGGTCGCCCCGAGGCGCTTTACTTCCGGCGGATGGGCATGAACCATGTGCGCGTGCCAGACGTCCGCCCCGGTCCAACCCAGGTCCTCCGCCAGCTCCACCGGCGTCTTGCCGAACGTCTGCCGGCAGTAGTCTTCCTCGTCGCGCGTCTCCGCCAGGTGGGTGTGGACGTGCACACCGTACGACCGGGCAAGCTCGACGCTTTGGCGCATCAGGTCCGGCGAGACCGAGAACGGCGAGCACGGCGCAAGCACGATTCGCAGCATGGCGTAGCGATCCGGATCGTGATAGGTCTCGATCGCCCGGCGAGAGTCGCGCAGGATCGCCTCCTCATCCTCCACCACGGCATCGGGCGGCAGGCCGCCCTTCGACTCTCCGACGGACATCGAACCGCGACTGGCGTGGAAGCGAATACCGAGTTCCTGCGCCGCCTCGATCTGGTCGTCGATCCGCGCCCCGTTAGGCCACAGGTAGGTGTGATCGCTCGCCGTCGTACAGCCCGAGAGCATCAACTCGGCGATCGCGATCTTCGTGCTGACGGCGATTGCCTCCGGCGTCATCCGCGCCCAGATTGGGTAGTGGACGACGAGCCAATCGAACAGTTTCGCGTTCTGTGCGGCCGGGAGGTTGCGCGTCAGCGTCTGGAAGAAGTGATGGTGGGTGTTGACGAGTCCCGGCAGGATGACCATGCCGCGTGCCTCAATCGTCTCGTCGGCGGCGTCGGGCAGCTCGTCGGTCGGTCCCACCTGCCGAATGACGTTGTCTACCGCATATACGCCGCCATCCGGGATGCGCGTATCACCATCGTCCATCGTGACGACGAGGTCGGCGTTCCTGATGAGAAGCGATGGCATCTCAACTCACTCCTGATCCCGATTCTCCGGTTCTTGGTCCAACCGAGCGCCGGCGTCAGGATACCCGGCCCCTGCTGACGCTCGGCGCCGCCGCGTGCGCCAGACGCTCACCTCGTCGCTCCAGACAAGGGGACCTCAGCTCCGCGCCGGAGCGTGATGATGTGCCTACGATGGCCAATCTTTGCTACGATTCCACTCCTGTGCCGTCACCGAGGGAGGGGGCGACCGTTGCCAGATTTTCAGAAGGTCAATCCCACTGGAGTCTATACGCTTGCCGAGGCGGCTGCTCTCAGAGGGGTGAGCTACCAGAGCGCGCTCTACGCGGTGCATGCCGGGCACCTGCGAGCGGAGCAGGTCGGTGGACGCTTCGTCGTCTCGGGCACGGCCCTCAAGGCTTGGCGGCCCGGACGTCGTCAGCGGCGGCTACCGGTGGCGCCCGGGCGGGAGCCATAGGTCGAGCCTGCCCCTGGGTAACCGTGCAAGGAGGAATCTGCGGGTATGGACTTCTCCTTCGGTTGCCCGTGGCTCGTGATTAACCCGACCGGAGGAAGCGCCCTCGCCGTCCCCACGACCTCCTCGTGCGGAGTTAGAGGGATGTCCCCCCGCATCTGAGGCCCCGCCACTCCCTGCGAAAGCACCCCTACCTCGGACACGCACGTCCCCGTTTGACAGGCGCCGCGGTCGCCCCTACCATCCCGCGGAGAACCCTTCAACGGAGACGGGTGGTGGGTCGGCACGTCCGTGTTGGGCGGCGGTCCCTATCCCTGGTGGGCGCCACTATCATGGCAAATGTCGTCGCGCGGCGGCTGCTCCAGTTGATCCCGGTGCTGCTGCTGGCGACCGGGCTGGTCTTCGTCGTGATTCGACTGGCGCCGGGCGACCCGGCCCAGCAACAACTCGGGCCGCGCGCCGGTCGGAACCCCGAGGCGGTCGCCGCCCTGCGGCACAAACTCGGACTCGACAAACCAATCCCGGTCCAGTACGTCATCTGGCTCAGATACGCCGTCACCGGTGACCTCGGGAAGTCGGTCCGCAACCAACAACCGGTCAGCCACCTGCTCGGACCGAAGCTGATCGCCACCGGCGAGCTCGTCGTTGCCGCGCTCGTCTTTGCGGTGCTGGTAGCGCTGATCCTGGGGACGGCGGCCGCGCTGCGACCGGGCGGGTGGATCGATCAGGCGACGCGGGCGATCGTCGTCTCCGGACTGGCGATCCCGACCTACTGGCTGGGACTGGTGCTGCTGCTCCTCTTCGCCGTCCGCCTGAAGTGGCTCCCCGTCTCCGGCTACGTCCGGTTCACCGAAGATCCGATCGGCAATCTGAAGCACCTGCTCCTCCCCGCGCTCAGTCTCGGTGTCTTCGAAGCAGCGTTTTTCACCCGGTTCCTGCGGGCGGAGCTGCTCGAAGTCCTGAGGCAGGACTACGTCCGAACGGCGAACGCGAAAGGTCTGCCGGAGCGACTGGTGATCTCACGCCACGCGCTCAAGAACGCTCTGATCCCGATGGTCACTGTCCTCGGATTGGAACTCGGCACGTTGATGGGCGGCGTGGTCATCATCGAGCAGGTCTTCGGCTGGTCCGGGATCGGCTGGTTGGCATTGCAGGCGGTCAAGAACCGCGACTACCCGCTGTTGCAAGGGACGGTCCTCGTCGTCGCAGTCGCGGTCAGCCTGGCGAACCTGGTCGCCGATCTCGCCTACAGCGCGATCGACCCACGGCTGCGGACGACGTGACGAGGCGCGAAGGCGAGTAATCGACCTTGGGGATAGGTGCAGTGACAAGCCTTCGCAGGTCGCGATGATGACGAGCACCGAGGGTCATGCCGCCGGCACGACGGTGCCGTCCCGGCTGTCGCTCCCCGCCTCCTCGCCCACCCGCCTCCTCGCCTGGCGGCAGCGGCTACGCGGTCGGGGCGCGTTCTGGTTCGGCGCGGGGATCGTCGGCGTGCTGGTGCTGGCCGGATTGCTGGCGCCGGTGATCGCGCCATTCGATCCGCTCGCGATCCATCCCAAGGACGGCCTGAAGGCGCCGTCGTGGACTTATCCCCTGGGGACGGATGAGAACGGGCGGGACATCCTCAGCCGGTTGATCTACGCGGCGCGAACGTCGTTGCTCGTCGCGCTCGGGTCGGTCGCGGTCTCGGGATCGATCGGCGTGCCGCTTGGGTTGCTGGCGGGGTATTTCGAGGGACGCCTCGACGGACTCATCATGCGCGTCCTCGATGCGATCCTGGCCTTCCCCGTCATCCTGCTCGCGATCCTCGTCGTCGCTTCCCTTGGGACGCGGACGATCAATCTGGTTCTGACGATCGGGTTCGTCTTCATTCCGTACTTCACGCGTTTGGTGCGCGGCAACGTCCTGGCCGTCAAGCATCGGGAGTTCGTCGAGGCGAGCCGGTCCTGTGGCGCGGGAACGGCCTACCTCATCTTCCGCGTCGTCTTCCCGAACGTCCTCTCGCCGGTCGTCGTCCAGGCATCGCTCACCATGTCGCTCGCGGTCCTGATCGAGGCCTCGCTCTCCTTCGTCGGCGTCGGCGTGCAACCGCCGAAACCGGCCTGGGGCTCGATGCTCCAGGCCTCCCAGCTCTACCTGCCGACGGCACCCTGGTACGTCCTGGCACCCGGCGCGTGCATCTTTCTCTCGGTGCTCGGGTTCAACCTGCTCGGAGATGGACTACGAGACGTCCTCGATCCGGGAAGACGCGGTCGGTGAGCGAGAAGGGCCAGGCTGCATGAACCTCGGCGGAGCCTTCCTCTCGACCGGCTCGATCGCCTGGTGCGGCCGCCTCTCCTACAACGGCTGCGACAACAACGTCTCCCGCATCACCGACAACGTGCTGCGGCGATTCGCCTCGACGGAGCCGAGAGCCGAGAGTCGGTAAGGGATTGTTGGCAGTGCGGCGGAGGATCGGCGAAACTCGCATCATGCGAGATGTCGTTTGACCAATGGGAGGCAAGATTTCGTGTCGGAGTTGATGCCACAGGCGCGAGCGCTGTTGTACGAGTGGGTGCAGGCGGACAGTCTCCGCAAGCACTGCGAGGCGGTGTCCGCCTGCATGCGATATTTCGCCCGCAAGCAAGGAGCCGATGAGGATCTCTGGGGCGCGGTCGGGTTGCTGCACGATATGGACTTCGAGCGGCACCCCAACCTGGAGCTGAGCGAGACAGGGCACCCATTCGTCGGTGTCGCCTATCTCCGCGCCAACGGCTGGAGCGAGGAGATTATCCGGGCAATCCTGAGCCACGCCGACTACAGCGGGGTCGAGGCGGTCTCGCCGATGGAGAAAACGCTTCGTGCCGTCGACGAGCTGAGTGGATTCGCGACAGCCGTCGCGCTGGTGCGACCCGACAAGAGCATCCACAGCGTCGAGGTATCTTCTGTCCGAAAGAAGATGAAGGACAAGGCGTTCGCCGCCAAGGTCAATCGCCAGGACATCATTGCCGGTGCCGAAGGGCTGGGGATGCCGTTGGAGGACCTGATCCAGGAGGTCATCCTGGCGCTCCGGGCGGAAGCCGACGCGCTCGGATTGGCCGGCACCGCACCGGCGGGAGCGGCCGCCGACAGCTGAGCTCTTCCTGGAGGACTCGATGCCCGACACCTCCACGATCGCGGTCTTCATGCTGGCGACCGGGGCGCTGCTGATCGTCCCCGGTCCGTCGGTGCTCTACATCGTCGCCCGCGGCATCGACCAGGGGCGCCGGGAGGCGTTGGGCCCCGGAGTCACAACTGAGGGCGCTGTTGTCCCCGGCGCCTTCCTCAACGCCAACAATGTTCGCTGCAGCAGCGCCCGCCTAAACCCGCCTCGCGCGGCGCTATGAGGATCTGTGAAGCTCCTGCCGGATCGGTATGATGCCGTCCCGGTTTTGCTAAGAACGTACAGTTGAATTTCTACCGCAACTGCGCATTTGCCCACAAAACTGTTGACAGCCGTCTGCGTTCTCGCTAAGATTAGCTCATATCTGGCTCAAAAATCCCGTTTTCTCACGTGTATCGGCGGGATGCAGGAGAAAGGGATGGCTGCGCGGAGCAGCCGGTCGTCCAACCACGCGGGGGAGCCGAAGTTGGCTCGGAGGAGGGCACTGTGATGACGATGGAGCGGAAGGACCGGGAGCTGTACGAGACGCCAAAAGCAACCGCGCTGGGCAAAGTTGCCGCCGTGACGTTCGGTGCCACCGGCGCCAAGGGGCCTTATCGCACCAAGCGCCAATACAAGGGCAAAAAGCGCTAATTCAACTCGGTAGGGGAGCTCCCTTCACGACGAGCGCGCACCCGACTGCCATGTCCGGTGCGTGCTCGTCGTTATCGGTCGGGACGAGTGCCTTACCGGTTCGTCTTTCGTCAGCACGTCCGCCAGTATCCCCTCAGACACGTCCGGAGGCCCCAGTCGGGCGATCGGTTCGCAAGGTCTTCGTAGCCACATCCGCGCGTTCCGCCGCACCGTGACGCGTCGACGCTTCGGTCGGTGAGCCGAGAACGCGCCGTAGTCGCCTCGACCGACGCGCCCCTGCCCCACCTTCTCGACGCGCAAGAACGCGTGCCGGATGGCTCACAATCGCCGGTGGCGCGGCACGAAGCGCCGGGCCAACTCCCGCCCCGTCTCTTCGTCGACGTGGACCACCTCGCCGCCGTCCGCCGCTTCGAGCAGCAGCCGGCTCAGATACAGGTCGAGCGCGCGGCGGGTCGGCCCGGCATCCCGCTTGCGGAGGCGACCGAGGACGCGTGCCCCCGCCTCGCCCCGGTAGATGACCAGGTAGTGGGGCGGCGTGCCCGCCATGGCGATCCTCCCGTCGCCTCGTCGCCGCCGTCGCCGCCCACGGCACGGGGTGGACGGGGCGGTCCGCGTCGGGCGAAATACGGCCGCCCCGGTCGCCGCCGGGGACGGGATCGCGGAATTACGCGATGCGGCCGAGAGGCGGGCTCGTCAGTCGCACGCGAACGGATCGGTGAGGCGCTGAACCACGGCCTCGACCCGCGCCGTGATCGCGTAGGCCTGCGCTGCCAGCGCGGCGCCCCGCGCCCGGAGGCGAGCGATGAGGGCGTCGGTGCGGTCGGGCAACCCGTTGCCGTCGACGTCGGTCGCGGGCGTGCGGGGGTGTCCCGCTCACCGACAGCGCGACGATGAGCTTGCGCATCGGTGTGCTCCTTTCCGCTGGGCAGGGGAGGGCGGGCGTGTTGCCCTCCCCCGCACGGCTTCGGAGCAGCGCCCCTAGACGTTCTCTTGGATGATGGTGATGTCGACGTTCTTCAGGATCACGTCGCCGCCCTCGGCGGTCGCCGTGTTCTGGCACTTGTTCTTTTGCTTAACCTTGTTGCCGTCCTTGACGGCGTTGACGCAGGCGGCCAGGGCGGTGGCGTCGCCGCCCGTGATCGTCAGGTCGACGGTGTTCGCGGCGTCCGAGATGTCGCCGTCGGCGTCGTTGGTCTGGACGATGAAGATGCTGACGTTCTTCAGGATCACGTCGCCGCCCTTGGCGTAGGCGACATTGTCGCACTTGTTCTTTTGCTTGACCTTGTTGCCCTTCTTGACGACGTTGAGGCAGGTGGCCAGGGCCGTGGCATCGCCGCCCGAGATGGTGATCGTGACGGTGTTGGTGGCGGCCACGGCGCCGCCCGCGGTCAAGGGGGTGAGGCCCAGCGCAAGCAGCAAGGCGAGCACGGATGTCGTGAAGGCGCGTTTCATCGCGGGTTTCCCTCCGGGGTGATGTCGGCACTCTGTCCGCGCGCGAGCGGGATCGTCCTAGGAGGATACGATCATACACGCCGAGGCCGCTCTGTTCAGTCGTACGGACGGTTGAGTTCTACCACCGTTTGGCCGACAAGGGCGCACCGCGCCGAGAAACCTGCGCAACACGACCGATGCGGCAACACGATGGCGTGCTGCAGGGAAGCGACCAGGTGAGACGACTCCTCGACACGACCCCTCCCGCCAACGTCGCCCCGCCCCGTCCGTCCTCGCGCATCTCATCGCGCTGGACGGGAGGATTCGCGACCTGGCCGGTGAACGAGGGGGGAGCGACACTGCGGCACTTGTCCCCTACCCCGTCTGACCGTACAGGGACGCACACGGGCGCAATTGACGCCCCTTCTTTCCGCCCCTATCATGCGGCCATCGGGAAACAAATTCACAACCAGATCCGGTCGCGGCGCCGAACCCAGGCGGTCGGCGCGTGTGGGGAGGAGACCCTCGATGGCTCACCAGGATCCGATCGGCGGAATGACGCGCCGCGACTTCTTGTTGCGGACCGGTGCGGTGGCGGCGGGTGCGGCCGTCGCCAGGGGATTGCCGCTCGGCGCGGCGGCGCAGGACGCGACGCCGAAGAAGGGCGGCACGCTGACCGTCGGCCACATCGGCGACGTCGACAACTACGACCCCCTGACCGACTCGCTCGACCAGTACCAGAACTACGGTCGCCTGCTCATCTTTGGGAGCCTCACGATCTACGATGCGCAGTCGGCACTGGTCGGCGACCTGGCGACGGAGTGGAGTCTCGACGGGACAAGTTGGATGTTCAAACTGCGCGAGGGTGTCACCTGGCACGACGGCTCGCCGTTTACCGCCGACGACGTCAAGTACACCGTCGAACGCATCCTCGATCCCCAGGTCGGCTCCTATGCGGCGCCGTTCATCGGCGAGGGCACGACGGTCGAGGTCGTCGATCCCCTCACCGTCAAGTTCACTATGTCGTCGGTCAACGCCTCCTACCCCGACATCCTCACCCAGGTCGCGATGGTCAAAAAGGACTCCGGGGAGTCGAACCGCGACAACCCGATCGGCACCGGCCCCTTCAAGTTCGAGAGTTGGTCGCCGAACGAGCAGACGGTCTACGTGCGCAACGACACCTACTACGATCCGTCGCGACCGCTCCTCGACGAGATCGTCTTCCGACCGACACCCGACCCGCAGGTGGCGCTCACCAATCTCCAAGCCGGCAGCGTCGATCTCGTCTCGAACCAGTTGATCGTGCCGCAGACGGCGAAGACGCTCGAAGGTCAGAGCAGCATCACTCTCTTCACCGTCGATCCCTCGACCCAGCTCGCCTATGCCGACATGGTCCTGAAAGAGGGCCCGCTGACCGACAAGCGCGTCCGGCAGGGGCTGGCGATGTGCCTGGACCTAAACGGGATCAAGGATCTTGTTTACTCGGGCACGGGTACGCCGAGCAACAACTTCATGGCCCCCCTCGCCTGGGCCTACGTCGACCTGCCGAACTACGAATACGACCCGGAGAAGGCGAAGGCGCTCTTCGCCGAGGCAGGCTACCCGGACGGCTTCGAGGTGACGATCGACACGATCGCCGGCTACCCCGATCTCATCCAAATCGCCTCGATCTGGCAGGATGGGCTCAAAAAGGCCGGTGTCAACGCCACCCCGACGACCTACGAGATCAACCAGTGGCTCGACCGCTACCTGAACGGCCAGTATCAGATCTCGCTCAACTTCGACATCAACGGTCCGGATCCTCAGCGGATGTTCGTCGCCGACTTCCTCTATTCCATCCAGCAGGGTTACTGGGCCGACCCGGAGCTGACCAAGAAGGTGGACGAGGGTGCCGCCGCGGCGATCGCGACGACCGACCAGGAGGCGCGAAAGAAGGTCTACGCCGACCTCCAGACGTTGATGCACGACGAGTTGCCGACGATCCCGATCTACCGCCCCGCGATGATCGCCGCCATGGCGGACAAGGTCCAAGACTTCGCGATCGACGGGAAGGGCTACTACCACTTCGATCGGGCATGGCTGAACGAATAGGTATCGGGCGATAGGCGTTAGGGGTACGACGCCGTTCTCCCAACGCCTAACGCCTATCGGCTGTCGCCTATCCGTCCGTTGCGCCTTCCCGGAGGGCACGCATCATCGCGCCGCCGATGCGTTCCAGCGCGACACCGGGGACTTCCAGAAGCATGACGGCGACGCCCTCGCGTTCGCGGACGAGGGCGAGGAGGAGGTGCAGCGTCTCGACCTGGGATTGCTTACGGCGGGTCGCTTCCTTCTCGGCCGCTTCGAGGACACGTTCGAGTCGTGGAGTAGGAGTGGGTTCTTCCACCGGAGCTTCGCCCTCGCCGCGACCGCCGATAAAGACGACCGATTCGCGTAGCTGATCTGCGGTCAGATCGAGCGAGGCGAGCACCCGGGCCGCCGCTCCGCGCTCCTCGCGCGCAAGGCCGATCAGGAGATGCTCGGTACCGACGTAATGATGGGCGAGCAGCCGTGCCTCGTCCTTCGCCAAAGCAAGGGCACTGGCGGCGCACGACGACATGTAATCGAGCACGAGATCGATTCCCCTCAACAGCAGCGACGATTGCCAATCCCAAGCCCGGCGATCAGGTCTCGTCAACTCAGTCTCAGGTAATTGTGCCCATTTGTCGTCGTCCTTGCCACGCACCGCCGTCGTGGAGGTAGAGTCGGTTGGTCATCCGCCCCCGGGGCATGCATCCCCGCCGGGAGTGGAGCGGCGTCGAACGCCTGGTCCTGAGGTAGCGAAGATCACAATCAGACACCCGACTCGGTCGAGGGCGCTTCACTCCGATCCGTCCCGTCCACCCCCGAGTCCAAGAGGTGAAGAATCGCCTGCTGGACCCACGACGCCGTCACGTCGAGTCCCTGCTCGACCAGACCGGTCTGGACGTGCTGCACCTCCGCCCTCAGCAGCACCTCCCGCATCCGATCGGTCCAGAGCCGTACGACGAACGAGTCGTACCGGCGCGGCGCGGCCTGGCTGCCTGGCATCGTGCGCTCCTCACGGTTCTCGCCTGCCCTTCCTGTTATGAGGACGGGCAGGTGGCGAGGCGTCGGTCTATCACGTCAATCAGCCCCGGCAGCCGCCAGGGTGCTCTCGACCAGGATGCGGCGCAGGCGCGCCTGGACGTACTTGCTGTCGCCCGCCTCCAGCAGGGCCGAATCGCCGTTGGCGATGCCGTTCTGGTAGTCGTCCGCGGCACTCGCCAACAACTCTGTGAGCTTGAGATAGAGATCGTGGGTCTCCTGTAGGCTGGCGGGGGGCTTGAGCCCCTTCGCATCGGCGTCGGCCTGCCGCCAGGTGTTCCAGCTGCTCAGTAGCGCCTGTCCCGCGCTCTGAGCGTCGAGCGTCCCACTGCTCAGCCCCTGCAGCGTCAGATCAAACTCGTCCATGCTGGCCGCCAGGGTGTCGAATTGCTGACGCAATGCCGTGAGATAGGTCTGCTCCGCGGCCGCCGCATCCTGGGTGGATGACGCGACGCGACCCAGCTCGACGCCGATTGCCTTCACGCGTTTGCGCTTGTCGAGTTGATAGGTCACCGACAGGTCGCCCGGTTTTCCGCTCGCCTTGTACTCGTCGTAGGTGTCTTGATCGACGCTCTTGGCCAGCGCCTTGCTCTTTGCTCGCACCAGCGGCTCGCCGTCGGACGTCTCGGCCGGCTTGCCGAGTTTGGCGTCGGTCGGCAGGAAGCCGGAGACGGCATCATCCGCCTGCTTGGTCGTCCAGAATTCGCTCGTCGGCGCGGTCAGGGTGAGGTGGATGATGCGGTTGGCGTGGTAGAAAGCGCTGACGCGCTTGAACCCATCAATCCGATAGTCGTCGCCGCGCGGGTATTCACCAGCCTCGGTCTTCGACGGCTTGCCGTACGTTTTCTCGAAACCCGTCCGGGTGCCCCCGAACCTTCCCTCCAAGGGATCGGATGACGACGTCGACGCCGTAAGCGTTTCTCCGGTCGAGACGTCCTGCGCCCGCGCCGAGCCTGAGAGCGCCAATCCGAGCAGGAAGAGGCAGACGAGACTTGAACGCAACGCATGCCGACACATCGGGCTCCCTCCTGAGGGGTACTGTTCGACCGCCCATCTGGCGACCACGACCCGACGGTTGTATCGCTCCGACCTTCCCGAAACCTTCCCGTCGTTCTCGCCGTCCGCGCCGGATGCCTGCCCATCGGCGTCGAAAGCGACGAGCAGCCTCAGGCTAATCGGGAGCGGTCGACCCTCGTGACAGACGCGCGGCAGCCGCCGTCGATTCGGCGAGGCTCAGCCTGCTGCTCGTCGGGCGTCAGCGTCGGTTTCGCCGCGGGTCCATCAAGTCCCGCAGGCCGTCGCCGGTCAGGTTGAGGGCGAGAACCAGGAAGAAGATAGCTAGGCCAGGGAATATCGACAGCCACGGCGCGTCGCGGATGTAGCGGCGCGCCTGGGCGAGGTCCGCCCCCCAGGAGGGAGTGGGGGGTTGAGCGCCCAGACCGAGGAACGAGAGCGCCGTCTCGTTGAGAATCGCGAAGGCGAACCCGAGGGAAATCAGGACCACGACCGGGCCCAGCGTGTTGGGAAGGATGCCGCGGAAGATGATCCGCGGGACCGAGGCCCCGATCGAGCGCGCCGCCAGGACGTACTCGTTCTCCTTCTCCGCGATCATCGCCGACCGGGAGACGCGGGCGAACTCCGGGATGGCGATCAGGCCGATCGCGATGATCGCGCTCTGTTCGCCCGGCCCCTTGATCGCCAGAATCGCGATCGCCATCAGGATGGGTGGAAACGCGAAGAACGCATCGACGAGCCGGCTGATCGTCGCGTCGATCCAGCCGCCGTAGAACCCGGCGAAGAGTCCGAGCGGCAAACCGACCAGCGTCGCCAGACCGACGGAGACGACCGCAATCTTGAACGAGACGCGCGTGCCGTAGACGACGCGACTGAAGATGTCGCGCCCCTTGTCGTCCGTGCCGAAAAGGTGGTCGCCGCTCGGTTGCTGCAGCAGTGCCTTGAAGTTCGGCTTCGCCGGGTCGTACGGAGCGACCACCGGCGCGAAGACGACGCAGAGGAGGAAGACTCCGATCAGCAGGAGTCCGAGCGTGAACGTCTTCCACGTCACCGCGCCCGCCAGCATTCGCGCGACCAGCGTACGGCGTGGCCGTCGAAGGCGCGCGGTCGCGTCGAGAAGCCCGGTCTGCTCCACGTGCTCAAGGGTCGTCGCCACTAGACGGCTCCCCGGCCGACCCGGATCCGCGGATCGAGGATCGCGTAGAGGACGTCGATAACGATATTAATCAGGACGAAGCCGGCGGCGACCACCAGGACCACACCCTGGATGACCGGGTAGTCCCGATTGCCGATGGCACTCACCGCCAGATCGCCGACCCCCGGCAACGCAAAGACGTTCTCGATCACGACCGCGCCCCCGATCAGGTAGCCGAGTTGGACGCCGATCACGGTCACGAACGGGATCAGCGAGTTGCGGAGGATATGCCGCGCGATCACCTTCCGCTCGGCCAGGCCCTTGGCGCGTGCGACGAGAACAAACTCCTGCGACATCGTCTGGAGCATGCTGGAGCGCAGGTAGCGCGTCAGCGGTCCGGACAGAAAGACACCGAGGGTGAAGGAGGGGAGGATCATCGTCTTTAGACTGGCTCCAACGTCGTCGAACGGACTGACGTAGCCCGAAAGCGGCACCCACTGCAGTTTCACGCCGAAGACGATCAGGAGCATGATCCCCAGCCAGAACCCGGGGATCGACACGCCGAGGAATGCCCACGTCGTCGCGACGAGGTCGATCCAGCTGTTCCGTTTCAGCGCGGCCAGCATCCCGGCCGGGAGCGCGATCGCGACAGCGATCAAGAGGGAGAACAGGGTCAGATAGAGGGTGATCGGAAACGCCCGGCCGATGAGGGTCCAGACGGAGAGCTGGTAGACGAGTGACCGCCCGAGATCGCCTTGGGCAATCTGTTTGAGCCAAAGACCGTAGCGGATCGGCAGCGGCTCATCCAGCCCCATCCGGTGCCGCATCGCCTCCAACCGCTCCGGCGTCGCGCTCTGGCCGAGGACGACCATCGCGGCATCGCCGGGGATGAAATACACGACCATGAAGACGATCGCGGTGATCAGAAAGAGCACCGGAACACCCTGAAGCAGTCGGCGGAGGAGGTAGTTGCCCATTTTCTCGGAGCCGCTAGCCGCCAGCCGCTAGCCGCTAGGAGTCCGTCGGTCTGCGGCGCCGCTTCGGTGGGGCTGCCTGAGACCGACGGATCATCCATCGACAAATCGATTGCTAGCGGCTGGCGGCTAGCGGCTAGCGACTTGCGGCTTACTGACTACTTATCGAGCCAGACCCGCGTGAAGTCCTGGAAGAAGAGTGGCTGGGTGTAGAAGTCTTTGACGTAGGCCTGGGTGGCGTGGAAGAGCGAGTATTCGCCGACGATGAGGCCCGGGGAGATCTCGTTCCAGCGCTCTTGGAAGCGA
>JAXDKI010000516.1:0-7475 GCA_034667245.1 Thermomicrobiales bacterium
GTCGTTCCGTCAGGTGACCCGTCATGAACGGCATCGATCTGAGCGATTTCATCGCGGCGATGCTGGCCACCGGGCTGCTGCGGGCCGTCCCGCTCGTGCTCGCCGGACTCGGCGAGGCCGTGGCTGAGCGCGCCGGACTCCTCAATCTCGGAATCGAGGGCATGATGCTCTCCGGGTGCTTTTTCGGTTTCTGGGCGGCCTATCACACCGAGAGTCTGACCGTTGGCATGCTGGCGGCGGTCGCGGCGGGGCTCGTCCTCGGACTGATCTTCGGCTTCTTGACGATCAGTTTGCGGGTCGATCAAGTCTTGGTGGGGCTGGCAATTACGATCTTTTCGGCGGGCCTGACTGGTTTCCTCTTCCGCGACCTCTTCGGCGGGCAAAACGTCTCGGCGGCGGTCGATCCGATCCAGGTAGCGATCCCGGTATTGCGCGACATCCCGATCATCGGGGAGCCCTTCTTCGATCGGCAGTTGATCTTCTACCTCGGCTGGGGACTCGTCCCCGTCTTCGCCTGGTTGCTGGTGCGAACGCGGTTCGGGTTGAACGTGCGCGCGGTTGGGGAGAACCCGTTCGCGGCCGATGCCGCCGGGGTGAACGTCATCCGCACCCGCTACCTGGCGATTGCGATCGGTGGGGCAATGGCAGGGTTTGCCGGCGGATATCTGGCGGTGGCCGACCTGAAGATCTTCACGATCGGGATGACGGTCGGGCAGGGGTTCATCGCGCTGGCGATCACGATGCTGGGGCGGTGGAACCCGTACCGGATCGTCGTCGGTGCGATCCTGTTCGGCATGTTGCGCGCGCTGGCGGACGGTCTGCCGATCCTCGGGGTCGATGTCCGCACCGAGTTCATCGGCATGCTTCCTTATATCGGAATCATGCTCGGGCTGGTGGTCCTCGCGGGGCGGACGGCGTTGCCGGCCGCGCTCGGCGTGCCGTACGCGCGGGGGCAGCGATAAGCACCGAGGCGTGAGCGTCAAGCGAAGGGAGGTGTGAGGACGAATTGGTACAACAGCGGCGGGATGTGGGCCCGTGCGGGACGGCGACGAGGGGAGACTGTCGGAGCGCGGCATCCCTGGTCATCGTCCCGCGCGGGGACACGCCCGCGCGGTCCATCACCAATCGGCATCCGTCGTTCGCTTCAGTTCAGAGAGGAGTTGGCACCGTGAAGCAGACGCGTCAGTCCGCTCGATTCATCATCGCGATTGCCATGATCGCCGTGCTATCGCTCGGCACCGTCGCCGGCGTCGTCGCCCAGGATGCCTCCCCATCGGCGGGAGAGGCCTCCCCGGTGGCGGGCGAGAAGGTCACCAACGTCGCCTTCATCACGCCGGCGAGCAGGACGAATCTCGGCTGGGATCAGCAGGGAGCTGACAGCATCGCCGCGGTCGGGCAGAAGCTCGGCATCACCGTCAACATCCAGGAGAACGGTGGCTACGACGACATCACCCCCGCGCTCAAAGATCTCAAGGACGACGGCGCGCAGCTGATCATCTGCCACGGCAGCGGCTACTCGTCGACCTGCGCCGACTTCGCCAACCAGGAGCAGACCAGGGTGGCGGTGATCGAGTTCGAGGATGCGGTCACGCCCAACCTGATCTCGGACGTGGAGACCCTGGCCCAAGAGGTTGCGTACCTCGCGGGCGTTCTCGCGGGCAAACAAACCAAGAGCGGAACCGTCGCCGTGGTCGTCTCCGGTGAGCCGCCGACCTGGAACTACATGACGGTCGGCTTTGCCGAGGGGCTGAAGGCCAGCAACGCGACCGCCAAGCTGGTCTATTCCGTCATCGGCGATGCCGCTTACGACGACGCCGCCGGTGCGAAGCGGGTGACCGAGCAGGTGCTGGCGGCCGGTGCCGACATCGTCTTCGGGATGGGGGACGGCGCCTCTTTCGGCATGATCGAGGCGGTCCGCGAGCACAACGGCAAATCGGAAAATGCCGACAAGCAGGCCTGGTTCATCGACGTCATCGGCGACAAGAGCAAGGACTACAGCGACGTCCTGCTCACCTCCGCGCTCTTCGACTACTCGCGCATCTACGAGGAAATGATCAAGGACATCGAGGCTGGGACGTTCGGCAAGGTTTACAGCATGGACGTCAAGAACAACGACGTTCGTCTCCTCGATCTGCCGGCCTCCGTCCCGCAGGACGTCAAGGACGCGGTCGCCAAGGCCCAGACCGACGTTGTCTCCGGCACGATCAAAGTCTCCGCCATCGGTGACGCCGAGGGGATGAAGGCGAAGCTGAAGGAACTCGGGTATTAGTCGCTAGCCGCTCTCTCCGTCGTGCGCCTCCTCCTGGTGGGGAGGCGCGCCACGGTAGGCGATGAGCTAGCGGCGAGCGGCTCACGGCTCGCGGCTCGTCCAAGGAGGTTCACCGTGGTAGGAGTTGGTCAGCTACGGCATGCCTATGACGAACTCGTGGCCGGGCGAATCTCGCGGCGTACCTTCCTTGAGCGAGCGGCGGCGCTCGGCGTGGCGCCGTCACTCGCCCTTCTCTTGGGGCGGACCGGCCATGCGTCGGCGCAGCAGGGAAGTCCGGTCGCGGGTATCGACTTCCCCGGTGCCCCTTCGGTCGGAACCGAAGGGCAGACGCGGGGGGCCGGCGGGGAGCTGAAGCTGCGCCTGTGGCAGGAGCCGTCGACGTTCAGCGTGCACACCACGCGGCGTGCTCGGAACCTGCTGGTCGCCGCGCTGGTCACCGAGCCGCTCCTCCACATCCTGCCGAATGGGACGCTGATTCCCTGCCTGACCGAGGAGGTGCCGTCGTTCGCCAACGGGCTGCTCGCCCGCGATCTCAGCTCGGTCACCTACCGCCTCCGCGAAGGGATCGTCTGGAGCGACGGGACGCCGCTGACCGCCAAGGATGTTGTCTTCACCTGGCAGTGGATCATGGACGAGGCCAACCAGTCGACCAGCGTCCGCTTCTACGAGCGGATCGCCGCGGTCACGGCGGTCGACGACCGAACGGTCGAGGTTTCGTTCGACGGACCACAGCCGGGCTGGTACACCCCCTTCGTGTCGGGTTCGACCGGCAGCATCTATCCCGAACACATCCTCGCCGCAGGCCCAAGCGCGCACGACGCCTTCTTGCGACAACCGATCGGTACCGGACCGTACGTCGTCGAATCGCTGACCGTAGAGAACACTGTCAGCATCGCCTACGCGATCAACGAGCGCTACCGCGAGCCGACCAAACCCTCCTTTGCCCGGGTCACCGTCGAGACCGGCGGCGACGCCGTCGAGGCGGCGGAAGCCGTCTTTGAGACCGGGACATTCGACCTCGCACCCACTCTCCAGGTGGCGGGGGCGCGACTGAAGGAGATCGCCAAGGGGGACAACGGCGATCTGGTCGTCGTCCCCGGGGCTCAGGTCGAGGCGATCCTGCTCAACTTCTCGGATCCGGAAACGGAGGTCGATAGGCAGCGTTCGCACTGGCAAACCCCGAATCCAGTCCTGGCCGATCGGGCGGTGCGCCGGGCGCTGGCGCTCGGCATCGATCGCGGGTCGATTTCGGAGCAATTCTTCCTGGGATCCCCGGGCGAGCCGCCGACCCCGAACATCCTGGTCGGTCTCCCTGCCTTCACATCGAAGAACACGTCGTGGGCGTTCGACGTCGAAGAAGGCCGGCGACTGCTCGACCAGGCCGGCTGGGTGCTGGACGGCGACGTCCGGAAGAAGGACGGCGTCGATCTGGCTCTGACTTTCGCCGTCCCGAACGAGTCGCCGCAGCAGCAGATCCAGGAGGTGGTCAAGCAAGGCTGGGAGGCACTGGGCGTCCGGGTCGAGGTCCTGGAGATCAATCCCGACATCTTCTTCAACCTCTCCCCCAACAACGAGCTGGACTACACCCACATGTACTACGACGCGCACGAGTACTCGTTCGGCCCACTCGAGCCGGTTCCGCTCGAGTTCTTGCAGAACTGGCTGAGCCACAACGGCGAGAACATCGCACAACGCGAAAATTTGTGGCAGCAGCCGAACGAGAGCCGCTACCACAACCCGGACTACGACGCCCTCTACGACGCTGCTGCGACGGAAACCGATCCCGCTCAGCTCGCCGCGACGCTGACCGAGATGAACGACCTCTTGATCGACGATGCTGCTGTCATCCCCCTCGTCCAGCTGGCCGCCGAGGCATTCGCCATCGCCAAGACACTGCGTCAGGAGAACATCGCCGCAGGTCCCTTCGAGCCGCTAACCTGGAACATCGCAAATTGGAACGGAACGGAGTAGGCAGATGGCAGAGGGCAGAAGGCAGAACGAGTCGTGTTCCTCTGCCGTCTGTCCTTTGCCATCTGCCTACCGGCAAGGAGCAAAGCGACGATGACGAAATGGCCTCGAATGAATCTGGCGGCGGGACCGGTGGAGGTGCCGGAGCGGACGTTGCGCGAGATGGCGCGTCCGGTGCTCTATCACTACGACCCGGCGTTCAAGGAGGTCTTCGCGCATGCGAGCGAGCTCCTGAAGCAGGTTTACCGGACCGAGTACGACGTGGTGATCATGCAGGGCGAGGCGATCCTCGGCCTGGAGGCCGCGGCGGCCAGTTTGATTGCCCCCGGCGACAAGGTCCTCAACCTCGTCTCTGGGGTCTTCGGCAAGTGGTTCGAATTCTTCATCGACAAGTTCGGCGGCGAGACGATCGAGCTTGCCGTTCCCTATAACGACGCGATCGACCCGGAGGACGTCCGGAAGGCGCTCCACGCCAACCCCGGCGTCAAGTACCTCTCCGTCGTCCACTCCGAGACGCCCTCGGGGACCCACAACCCGGTCAAGGAGATCGGCGCCATCGCGCGGGAGTTCGGCGTCTTGACGCTGGTCGATACCGTCTCCGGTCTCGGCGGCGAATTGCTCAGTCCAGAGGAGTGGGGACTGGACGTCGCGATCGCCGGGCCGCAGAAGTGCCTCGGCGGCCTCCCCGGGTTGGCGCTGCTGGCGATCAGCCCTGCGGCCTGGGCGGCGATGGAGCAGCGACCAAACCCGCTCCGCGGGTCCTTCCTCTCGATCCTCGACTGGAAGGAGACCTGGCTGGAGCAGGGTCGATTCCCGTACACACCGAGCGTCACCGAGATGTACGCGCTCGAATCGACCCTGACCCAGATCCTGGAAGAGGGCATCGAGCGCGTCGTGAACCGCCACCAGACGATCGCCCGTGCTTGCCGGGAAGGCGTCAAGGCGCTGGGGCTGGAACTCTGGCCGGCGCGGGAGGAGATCGCTGCCGGCTGCGTCACGGCGGTCAAGATGCCGGCGGGGCTGACCGACGAGCAGATCCGGGGCACCATGCGCCACAAGTACGGCGTGATGATCTCTCCCGGCTACGGCGACCTCTTCGGGAAGCTCATCCGCCTCGGCCACATGGGCCCCGCCGCCCACCCGACGGCCCTCGCCGCTCAACTCGCGATCCTGGAGCGCTCGCTGGCCGACGTCGGCTACCCGGTGCAGTTTGGGGCCGGCGTCGGGGCCGCAATGGCAACGCTGACGAATTGGGACGATTCGCAGTAGGCAGACGACAGCGGGCAGATGGCAGAAAAGGACGAACCGTTCTGCCATCTGCCCGCTGCCCGCTGCCCTCTCTCGGAGGAGACGATGCCAATCACCGCGAAGGACAAGGTGGTCATCATCACCGGTGGTGTCGGCGAGATCGGCTCCGCGCTGGCGGCTCGCCTCGTCGCCGAGGGCGCAAAGGTCGTGCTCGCCGATGTGAAGGACGGCAGCGCGCTGGCGCGGGACCTCCAGGCGCACGGCGAGGCCCGGTTCATCCGGACGGACGTCGGTTTGGAAGAGGAGACCCAACAACTGGCCGACGAGACGGAACGGACATACGGCCGGATCGACGTCTTGATCAACAATGCCGGCCTCTTCACGGCCTGCCCGTGGGACCAGCTGACCTACGACGAGTGGAAAACCCGGATGCGCGTCAACGTCGACGGGACGTTCCTGGCGACGAAGGCCGTCGTCCCGGCGATGCGGAGGCAAGGCAAGGGGAAGATCATCAACATCGGCTCCGATACCGTCTGGATGGGGACGCCGGGGTTCGCCCACTACGTCGCCAGCAAGGGCGCGGTGATGGCGTTCACCCGCGCCATCGCCAACGAGCTCGGCCGTGACGGCATCACCTCGGTCTACGTCACGCCGACGCTCCTCGACACGCCCGGCACCCGTGCCGCCTTCCCCCAGGGCCACTTCGACTACGTCCTCAGCCACACCCCGATCGGGAAGTTCGAGAAGCCGGAGGACGTCGCCGGCCTGATCGTCTACCTCTGCTCCGACGAAGCGGGATTCGTCAACGGTGCCGCCATCAACATCGGCGGCGGCATCTCGATGCACTAGCGGGCAGAGGGCAGCTGGCAGAGGGCAGAAGAGCACCATCCGTTCTGCCCACTGGCGTCTCCCTTCTGCCCACTTCCGACCAAAGGGAGGCACGCGTGACAGGGGACAACATCAAAACCGTCGCGGTCGTCGGGGCGGGAACGATGGGGCCGGGGATCGCGGCGACGTTCGCCCGCTATGGCTTTACGACGCGGCTCAGCGACGTCAAGCCGGAGCAGTTGGAGAAGGCGAAGGGGACGATCGACTTCGTCTACAAGACGCTGACCGGCGGCGGTTTCATGACCGAGGCCGACGCCCAAACGGGCTGGAGCAACCTCACCATCACCGGCGACCAAGTCGCGGCGGTCAAAGACGCCGACTTCGTCGTCGAGACGGTGCCGGAGCGACTGGACATCAAGCAAGCGGTCTTCACCGAGCTCGAAGGGCAGGTGCGAGAGGACACGATCCTCGCCTCCAACACCTCGGGCATCCCGATCACCAAACTCGGGGAGGCGGTGAAGACGCCGAACCGGGTCGTCGGCATGCACTGGTCGAACCCGCCGCACGTGATCCCGGTGATCGAGGTCATCCGCGGTGCCCACACCGACCAGGCGACGATCGACGCGACGAACCGGGTGGTCGAGCGGATCGGGATGGTCCCGGCCGAGGTCAAACGCGACATCCCCGGTTTCGTCGAGAACCGCATCCTCTACGCGATCATGCGCGAGGCGCTCCACCTCCTCGACGAGGGCGTCGCCTCCGCCGAAGACATCGACAAGATCACCAAATGGGGCATCGGTTACAAGCTCGCCGTGATCGGCCCGCTGGAGCTCCTCGACGTCGCCGGGCTCGACATCTACACCGCGGTCGCCAGCTACCTCAACAAGGATCTCAGCAACGAGAGCGGGATCAGCTCCACGGTCACCAGCAAGGTGGAGCAAGGAAAACTCGGCCTCAAGACCCAGGGCGGTCTCTTCGAGTACACGCCGGAGAAGATCCAGCAACTCCAACAGCAACGCGGCCGATTGCTGCTCGCCAGCAAGAAGGCACTGACGTCGTAGACGGCTGGCGATAGGCGACTGAGATTTGGGTTTATGGGGGACGCGGTTGGCGTTGGCAACGCGTTGGAGGGGCGCACGTCGGTGCGCCCGGCTGAAGGGCA
>JAXDKI010000517.1:0-8293 GCA_034667245.1 Thermomicrobiales bacterium
GCTGGGGCGAACACGACGCCAGTGGAGCGGCTCGATCGCGTTGCCGAGGGCGATCCATCGGGGTTATTCCCGATCGGGTGAGTGATCCTGCTCCTGCCTGTCGTCTCGCACGGGATCCGATGGCGAGGACGGCTGTGGGAGGGGAGGATGCTCGACCGAGTGCCGACGAGATCCGTGGGTGCGGTCCCACCGAGCTAACCCTCACCCCCTCCCCTCTCCCGGTGCGCGGGAGAGGGGAGGGTTGCTGGTGATGTCGGTGCCTGCTGGTGGCGCCGGGGATGCCGGTGGTGGGGACGAACGGAATAGTCCGGGTGGTGATGAGCGGTAACCGACCAGGGAGTGGGTTGATACTGCCCATGCCCGCGCTCTCTCCGCTTTTGCCTCTATTGGGCGTGGGTGCTGGGGTTCGGCTTTGTGGTTGTCGCGCTTTGCGAGCAATCCCGCTCCAACGAGGTAGGTCTGGACGAGCGCCTCAATCTCGGGCGGACAGACGCGGCCCATAAGTTCTTCGTACGCATAGACTAATTCCGGGCGGGGTAACGCAGGACAATCCTGCCGAATCGCGGTTACCCCGTGGTCGAGCACGAACAGAGCGATTGCCTGGATGTGCGGTTTGGGTTTTGACGTGGGTATTTGAACGCCTCCGTGTACCACCAGATTGTGCACTTCAAGGGCACTCTTAAGGCTGTCTTCCGCATGCGCCTTCGCAGCAAGCGTCGCGATTGGCTCAACCTTGACTTTGGACTGCACCATGCCTTTTTCAAGTACATCCTGCTCAATCACCTCGGCCGTTTGCAGCGGCAGACGTGGCGTCGGCTTACTGGAGCGCGGATCGGCGAGCCATCGCTTCTTCTTGTTGGTCGCGAATCGCCCCCTGTGAACGGTCAGGTTGGGAATGGTTTCCAGTGCGCGGAGATACGTTTGCTGCCGGAGCCGATTGTCGGGATCGATCGGGGTCGGATTCACGAGGGCTGTGAAATACCGGATGCGGTAGACGTCGAAGTTGGGGAAGACGCGTTCGCAGAACAATTTCAAATCAAGCCACTTGCATGTTTGCCAGATTGGTGGTCGTGCTCCGTCGCGGAAGCAGCCATGATAGAAGTTGAAACCGTCGAAGCAGACGTTTGCGCGCTTCCTGGGTGGCTTGCTCATGCAAGCATTCTACTACTGTTAAATCGCTGAGGCCGCCTTGTGGGCGGCCTCGCACCCTGCCGCCGAGACAGCAGGGAATGTACGAATAGTGTAAGGCCTCGGCGTCACAGTTGACAAGAGTACGTACAATCCTGAGATGTTCCGTCGGTAATCATCTCGCGTCCAAGCCATTCGACCGTTCCTTTCTCAGCGACCTGAATGGTGTCGCAGCTGACCTCGCAGACGTTGCTTCCTCGCACCAACTTATAGGAAACCGCGGAACCATCACCAGCGGGAGGCTAGGAGGGGACACCTGGACAACCGTGATCGAAGGATAATGGCAAGAACGAATCGCGTTCGAACTCGGAGCAGCGGATGAGCGTCGACCAAGTACCGTCTCCACCCGGCCCCTTGCCCGACAGCACCAGTGGGGTGAGCGCGGACGAGGCCGAGACGTTCCTCGTCGTCCGTTTTGGTGCCGAGGTCACGGACGTCGAGCCGATGGGCGGGGGTGCGTGGTCGAAGGCCTATGCCTTCAGGCGCGGCGGCTCCGACTACGTCGCCCGGTTCGGTGCCTTCCCGGAGGACTTCGCGAAGGACCAACTGGCCGGGCGCTACGCCTCGCCCGATCTTCCAATCCCCGTGGTGACTGAGATCGGGCGGGCCTTCGACGGGTTCTACGCGATCTCGGAGCGGTCGTTCGGCGGCTTCATCGACGAGCTGGACGGGGAGGGGATGCGCGCGGTTCTGCCGTCGCTGTTCGCCGCGCTCGACGCGGCTAGGGGTGCGGACCTGTCGGCGACGACGGGGTACGGGCCCTGGGACTCCACCGGCAGGGCTCCCTACCCGAGCTGGCGGGCGGCCCTGCTCGACATCGCGGCGGACAGGCCGGGGGACCGGGGGCATGGGTGGCGGGAGCGTCTGGAGGCCTCGGCGACGGGGGCCGAGCGGTTCGACGAGGCACTCGAACATCTCCGCACCCTCGTCGGGTTCTGCCCGGAGGAGCGCCATCTCATCCACAGCGACCTCCTCCACTTCAACGTGCTGGTGGCAGGCGACCGCATCTCCGCCGTGTTCGACTGGGGCAACTCGCTGTACGGCGACTTCCTCTACGACCTGGCGTGGTTCGCGTTCTGGTCGCCCTGGTATCCGGCATGGCAGGGCATCGACTTTCGGGAGGAGGCCGCACGCCACTTCGCGGCGATCGGTCTGGAGGTCCCGCACGTCGAGGAGCGGTTCCGCTGCTGTCAGGTCCACATCGGCCTGGACGGGCTGAAATACAAGGCGTTCGTCGGGGACTGGGAAGAACTGGAGACGACAGCGCGGCGAACCCTGGCGGTGGCGCGGGGCGGCGAGTGACCGGGGCCCTGCGCTATCCGTGACCAAGCAGGGCACCAATCCTCTTTTCTCTGCCGGCTGCGAGGGGAAGCTCGTGTCATTTCGCGCGAGTCGGAGGATGGTCGGCCCGCGCGATGGTGGAGCGTCGGGGCGGACCGGGTGCCCTTTGGGCGATGTCCGCCTTCGTTGGACGCCGCGGCATTCGAACAGGGCGGACACGGCGGTCCGCCCCGACGCGTGTGGACGAAGAGTGTATCTTCATTTGGACACATGGTCTAATGGCGCTCGACGGCTGGGGACCTGCCGGGTTGGCACGGCGAAGACAGATTGCAAATGCGGCAGACCCGTTGTCGATTTGGGGCTCGGTCGAACGACTAATTGATGTCGGCAGCGATGTGCCGTTTCGTCTCAATCACGGGAGGGTGCCGCTCATGTCGTCGATCGCCATGTCCACGTCCGTTGCCACGTCATTGTCCGTGTCGGGGGAGTCGCGCGCCCGCATCAGGGGGCGGTACGCCCGGCTTGGACTCGCCACGGTGGTCGCCGCCGTGATCGCCAACGTCCTCGTCTACTTCGCCGGGGACGCGGTTGTCGGGTATGACCCGGAGTTCGTCGTCCTCGGGAATGTGGTCGGGATCGCCATCTTCACATTGATCCCGGCGATCGTCTCGGTGCTGCTCTACGCCGTCCTGCTGCGCCGCACCGCCAACCCGGCGCGCGTCTTCACGATCGTCGCCGCCGTCGTCTTCGTGGTCACGACGATCCCCGATTTCACCTACATCCCCTCGCAGCCGGGAGCGACGAACGGGCAGACCGCGATCCTCGTCCTGATGCACATCGTCGCCGCCGGGGTGATCGTCAGGATGCTGACGAGCTACACGCGCCCGCGGGCACGCTAACCTGGCCGTCGCAGGACCGGGGCGGGCATCGAGCTCGCCCCGGTCCGTTCATGTTCTAGGTGCTCCAGAGCGCAGGTCGGAGCGATGGTTGCTCAGGCGACCGTCGAGGAGGATGGTCGATCGGTGGCGCTAGAAACCCGGCGTTGGGATTGGGGTTGGTTTGATGGTGCTGGATCTTGACATCATGAATTGGAACATGATGGGGATGTAGACGGTGCGCATCAGCTCGGTGAATTGGCTCTCGGGGCCGATGAAGGATTGGTAGCTGATGACGGTGGTCGGGCTATAGGCGCCGGCGTCGCTGTACAGGTTGCCGCCGATGACCACCGCGAGGTCCCTGTACCAACCGGCGCGGGTCCAGGTGTGCATAAACGAGGTGGTGTCCTCATAGACGCAGATCGGATCCGTCGTTTGACCGTCCCCGAGCACACCCTGCTCGGCGGCCGTTTCGGCCTGGGGAAGGGTGAGGGCGGCGCCGGAGAGGGTGCCGGAGACGTACTCGTAGAGGGCGTCCTGCTTGGGGGAGACAATGCGGGCTCCGACCAGGTACGCCGAGGGGGACGGGGTGTTCTGCCAGGCGATGGCGCCGGATCGGGTGAGACCGGTCGCCCACATCGCAAAGGGGGTCCAGTCGCTGGGGTAGAGGAAGACGACGGGCATGCCGGAGAGGCTGTAGAGTCTCCAGCCGAGGGGTGGGACGAGCTCGTCGTGTCTCAGGATCTCGCGACGGGCGTACCAATCGAAGAGGAGTTGGAGACCTGGCAGCTTCGAGCAGTCGCCACGGGTGATCCCCGGGGAGGTGACTTGTCCGGCGACGGCGCGGCCGAGGAGGGCCACGCCGGCTCCGCCGAGCGCGCCGGCCAGCGCGCCCCGGCGAGACAGCAGGCGGCTCCGCAGCGCGGACGGGATCGGATCGCTTTGTCCTGTTTCCTGTGGATCACCGGTCGGAGCTGACACCGCGTTCCTCCACTGGTAGGCGTGCCGTGTAGTCGGCGACGATCTCGACTGCCTCAAAGATGATCTGTTCACCACGGCGGCACAGGGACTGGCGCGGGTCGCCGCGGTGACCATTCCGTGCGGCTCATCGCGGCACAACTGCTGCCGTTTGGCGTCATCGATAGGGTTGAAGAATCGCCGTTCCCGCGAGCGCCGTCAAGCGGTCCGGGCGAGCGGCGAGGTCATGACATAGGATTTGGCAGTCAACGATCTGGTGGTCGTTCGCGCCTGAGGTCGTCAACGAGCAGTGGTCGGCGAGCGCGGTGCGAGTCCGAGCATGCCGACGGGAAAGAGATGAGAGGAGCACACAGATGACGACGAGCAGAGCCGCCGTCTTAGAAGCGTTCAACCAGCCCCTGACGATCGCCCAGACAGAGGTCCCGGAGCCGCAAGCCGGCGCGCTCGTCGCGGAGGTGGTCTTCGGCGGGATCTGTGGGACGGATGTCCATCTGCACCACGGAAATCTGCCGATTCCGACGCCGGTGATCCTGGGGCACGAGACGGTGGGGCGGGTCTGGAAGCTCGGGGAGGGGGTGAGCGCCGACTTCACGGGGGAGCCGCTGCGTGAGGGGGACCTGATCGCCTGGGCGTCGAGTATCCCCTGCGGGCGCTGCTACTGGTGCGTGGTGGAGCGGGAGCGGACGCTCTGCGCCGACCGGAAGGTGTACGGGATCAACCAGCGGTTCGACCAGTGGCCGCACCTGTCCGGGGGATGGGCGGACTACGTCTACCTTCAGCCGGGGTCGGCGGTGTTCCGGGTGCCGGAGGGGGTCAGTGCGACGCAGGCGATTGCGTTGGGATGCGCGGGGCCGACGGCGGTGCACGGGGTGAACGACATCACCGGGATCGACGTGGGGGATACGGTGGTGGTGCAGGGGAGCGGACCGGTCGGGATGGCGGCGGCGATGTACGCGCATCTGGCGGGGGCGGCGAAGGTGATCATCGTCGGCGGGCCGGCGAGCCGGTTGGCGCTGGCGCGGGAGCTCGGGGTGGGCGACGTGCACGTCGACGTCTTCGCGACGCCAGACGCGGACGAGCGGCTGCGGCAGGTGTTGAGCGAGACGCCAGGTGGACGGGGCGCGGACGTGGTTCTCGAATGCGCCGGGGTGCCGACGGCGGTGGCGGAGGGGTTCGAGATGGCGCGACGGAACGCGAAGTATCTGGTGCTGGGTCAGTACACCGACCGGGGGGCGACGCCGATCAACCCGCACGTAATCACGCGGAAGCAGCTGAAGGTGTACGGGTCGTGGGCGTTCGCGGAGTCGCATTACCTGGGGTATCTAAGGTCGCTGCCGCAGCTGGCGGCGCGGTTCGATCTCGACCGGCTGGTGACGCCGTACCCGCTGGAGGAGGCGAACCAGGCACTGGCGGACGTGGGGGAAGGGAAGGTGATGAAGGCGGTGCTGCAGGGGGCGGGGGCGGCGTAGCAGCGATGAAGCGTCGGTCGTCGGGGTGCACGGCGGCGCACCCCGACGATGTTCCTGGCCGTCCTACGGTTTGAGGGTTTCGTTGGCGCCGACGTTTTAGAGGAACGCGTCGTCGTAGCGGCGTTCGGCATCACCTATAAAACTGCCTTGGCGGCCGTGCTAAAGGCGGGGCTTTGAGCCCTTGAACGTGGTACACTTTTGGCAGTAGCCGCAGTTGTTCCCATCGCGGACCCCCTAGATCCCCGTTTGGTTACGGCACGACTGTTGCGGAGATGGTTTGGGAACGTCGCGGATGCGGCGAGCATGTGGGTGTGCGCGGGCGGCGGTCCGGTGGTGGGTGGACCCGCTCGGCGCGCAACGATCGAAGCGAGGACACCAGCAATGACCACTGTAGATGAGTTGGTCGAACAGGATGCCACCGCGCAGCCTGCGCCGACCGAGAAGCCGAAGACGACGCGCACGCGTAAACCGAAGAAATCCGAGCCGGCCGAGAACACGGAGAGTACGGAGAACACCGAGCAGACGGCGGAGGCGACGGCGACCGTTGCCCCGGCAGAGACCGCTGCGCTGGCAGAGACTGCTGCGCCGGCAGAGACTGCTGCGCCGGCAGAGACTGCTGCGCCGGCAGAGACTGCTGCGCCGGCAGAGACCGAGGCAGAGGCGGCGGCGAACGACATCGATACCAACCAGGACGCGGCGCCGCAGAACGAGCTCCTGGCGGATTGGGACCGCGGCGAGACCCTGCACGCGGAGAGCGAGCCGGAGGAACCGGCAGGCCCGGCCCCGACGCCGAAACCGCGGGTGGTCCGTGGTGCGGCGGCACCGCGCGCGGCGACACCGCGGCGGGCGCGGCGGGAGCAGGCGGCCGATGAGCCGGCGGCCACCGTGGATGATGGCCCCGCTGCCCCGGTGGTAGCGGCAGCGGCGGTTCCGATTGCGGTCGCGCCGCTCGGCGCCACGCCGGTTGTGGCGCTGTCGGACGACGAGCAGACGCCGACGTTCGAGGACCTCGGGCTGAGCGGCGCGTTGCTGAAGAGCATCAACGCGGTCGGGTACGAGGAGCCGACGCCAATCCAGTTGATCACGATCCCCGTGCTGCTGAGTGGTCGGGACGTGATCGCCCAGGCGCAGACGGGGTCCGGCAAGACGGCGGCGTTCGGGTTCCCGATCATCGAGGCGATCGATCCGCGCGATCGGCACGTCCAGGCGCTGATCCTCGCTCCGACCCGCGAGCTGGCGATCCAGGTCGCGGAGGCGCTCCACAAGTACGGGCGGCACAAAGAGGTGGAGACGCTGCCGATCTACGGCGGGCAGCCGTACGAGCGGCAGTTCCGCGGGTTGTCGCGCGGTGTCCAGATCGTGGTCGGCACGCCAGGTCGCGTGATGGACCACATGCGGCGGGGCACGCTCAACCTGGACAATGTCCGCTTCTTCGTCCTGGACGAGGCGGACGAGATGCTCGACATGGGGTTTGTCGAGGACATCGAGTGGATCCTCGAGCAGGCGCCGGCGGAGCGGCAGACGGCGCTCTTCTCGGCGACGATGCCGCCGCGGATCGTCGATCTCGCGTCGCGCTACCTGAACAACCCGGAGCGGCTGACCGTCGCCGGCCGGCAGATGACGGTGCCGGAGACGCGCCAGACCTCATACGAGGTGCCGAAGGCGCGCAAGGTCGATGCGCTGACGCGAATCCTCGACGCGGAGACGCCGCAGCTGGCGATGATCTTCGCCCGGACGAAGCTCGGCGTCGACGAGCTCGGCGAGGCGCTGCTGGCGCGCGGCTACCAGGTCGAGACGCTTCACGGCGATCTCTCGCAGGCGCAACGCGACCGGGTGATGCGGCGGTTCCGCTCGGGGCAGGCCGACCTCCTGATCGCGACCGACGTGGCGGCGCGCGGACTCGACATCCCCGACGTGACGCACGTCATCAACTACGACATCCCGGAGAGCGCGGAGGCCTACGTCCACCGGATTGGACGGACGGGTCGCGCCGGGCGCTCCGGCGAGGCGATCACGCTGGTGACGCCGCGCGAGACGCGCTGGCTGCGGCAGATCGAGCGGATCATCAAGGCGCGGATCGAGGCGCGGCGGTTGCCGACGGCCACGGACGTCGCCGAGCGGCGGCGCGAGGTGCTGAAGAATCAGGTTGACCAGGCGCTGAAGAACGAGGACAACTACAGCCAGTACCTCCAGGTGATCACCGACCTGGCGGAAGAGCACGACGTCTCGGAGATCGCGGCGGCGGTGCTGAAGCTGTACGCCGACGAGACGGGACGGGGCGCGCCGACCGAGGCGACCGCGGACGACATCGCAGCGCTGACGGCCCCACCCGCCGCGCGCGGTGAGGCGGGGATGACCCGCCTCTTCCTCAACCTCGGTCGCAACCTCTCGATCCGGCCGCAGGACATCGTCGGGGCGATCGCCAACGAGGCGGACATCCCCGGTCGCAGCATCGGCGCGATCGACATCTACGACAGCTACACCTTCGTCGACGTGCCGACG
>JAXDKI010000518.1:0-8102 GCA_034667245.1 Thermomicrobiales bacterium
AAATCGGACTACGTGTTCTATTCTCGTTCGCAAGCGGCACACTCGGTACGCAGTGCGGTCCTGGGCAGCACCGACGCTGCCTCGGTTGATCACCGACCACCACCATCCGGATTGTTCCGTCCGTCCCCACCGCCACCCGGCGCCGCCAGAAGGCGCCCACCCCCAAAAGCGCTCACCCCGCTCCTGCGGAGCGGGAGCGGGGCCGGGGGTGAGGGTCGTCCTCGGTGGGACCGCACGCACGGATCCCGTCGGCACCCGCCGAACCACAACCCCCTCTCACACAAAACCACGCCCAGCCGGTCCTCACTCACTCACCAGGAAGCACCGAGCTCGTCCCTGAGGATGTACGCCTTGCGCGTGGCGATCCCGGACGCACCATCCCGGTTCCCGCCTCCACGCCTCGCCAATGGTACGATCTCACGTCGACGAAGATCGGTGCGGCGGTCGAGGGAGAGGTATGCCGGCAAAGACGTCCAAGAAGCGCCGCGGAGCGGGCGGCAATACTGCGGTTCGCGTATCTCGTGCTCAGCAGCGACAGGAAACTCGGCGACCGGTCGCAACCCGACCGTACTATGGATCAGGCCTCTCCGCGCGCTGGCATCGGTTCATCCAGTCCAACCCCTGGGTCGCCCGAGTCATCGGCCCCGAGTCCGCACTCTGGGTGACGCTCCTCCTCGCGATTCCCGTCCTCGCCGTCGGGCTCGATCTGACGGTCGGTCTCCGACTCGATCAGTTGGCCTACGTCGACGTCGACTATTGGTGGCACCTGGCAACTGGAAACTGGGTCCTCGACAACCATCGCGTCCCCACCACCGATCCCTTCTCCTGGACCTACGGCGGCCGGGAGTGGATCGCGCACGAGTGGCTGGCCGAAGCCATGCTTGCCCTCTCCGTCCGGGCCGGGGGATACGCCGGCGCCATCATCCTGACCATCGTCTTCGTCGTCCTCGGCTTCTGGCGCCTCCTCGCCGCTGGCCGCTACTACGGCATGAGCCGCCGGCTCGCCGTCGGCCTCATGCTCCTCTCGGGCCCGGCCTTCTTACGATCGGGCGCCATGGTTGTCCGTCCTCAGGTCTGGACTTGGGCCCTCCTCGCCATTCTCCTCGCCGAGCTGGCCGCCTACGACACCGGCCGGCGCAAGCAGCTCTGGATCATCCCCGTCCTCTTTGCCATCTGGATCAACATGAACCTGACCGCCCTGATCGGCATCGGTTGCCTCGGCGCCTTCGTCCTCGATCGTCTCATCCGCCGCCCTGTCGACCGCCACGTCGTCACCGTCGGCGTGCTAAGCGGCCTCGCCTTACTCGCCAATCCTCACCACATCAAGCTGTTCTTCCTCATCTTCAAATACCTCAACCCCGATTCGGTCCGCCGCCAATACGTCTTCGAGTGGATGCCCCCCCGCACCAGCGACAACAGCCACATCCCGTTTTGGATTGCCCTCGTGACCGTCATCCCCGCGGCCTGGTACCTCCTGAGACGCCGGCCCCACTTCTGGCCCGCCGCGCCCCTCCTCGTCCTCGCCTACCAGAGCTACCAGTCGATCCGCTACATCCCCATCTTCCTCATGCTCGCGATCGTCTTCGTCGGCTGGCTCATCTGGCAACGCGCTCAAAGCCGCGGCATCGTCCCAGCTCCCGCCACCTCACCACTGATCCCGCTCCGTCCCTGGGTACTGGCGCCCCCGCTCGCCGCCGCGGCACTCGCCATCGTCTTGGCCCTGCAAACCGAGCCAACGCAGTTCCGCCGAAACCCGATCGCCTGGGGACACCCCGTCGGTGCTGCCGACTTCTACCTCGAGAACTATCCCAACACCCGCATCTTCAACACCTACGACTTCGGCGGCTACCTCATCTACCGCTTCGCCGGCACCGACAACAAGGTCTACATCGACGGCCGCGAGGAGATGTACGGCGAGGATCGCGTCCGCCGCTACTTCTATTACATCTACGGCCGCGACGGCTGGCGGGACTACTTCGACGAGCAAGGCATCGAAGTAGTCATCATCCGCCGCATCGACGGCCTCTCCGCAAAGATCGCCGAAGACCCCGGTTGGAAGTTGGCGTACCGCGACAACGCCCACCTGATCTTCATTCGAAACACCGAGGCACCGCAGTCCGGCACCTGATTCCCCCGCGTCCTCGAACCGTCCCTTTGCTATCCTTTGCGGGCCTGCATCCCCGCGGATTGAAGTCGCTCAGATCGGAGAGGTCCGAATGTCCCGTTCGCGTCGTCAGTCGCGGGTCGCAACCGCCCCACGCCCCGCTGCTCCCGATTCCGTCGTCCTCGCACCTGCGCCCGTCGTTCCCGATTCCACCGTCCGCCCCGCCTTGATCGCCCGCGGCTCCTGGTCCCTGCCCGCCCTGTCCGAACGAGCCACCGTCGCCATCCTGATCCTCACCGCCACGCTCCTCCGCCTCGCCATCGCCCCCTGGGGTCGCTATTGGGAAGACTCTCAGGTGCTCGCCTTCCGGGCAGAGCGCCTGGCCCGCCTGCCCATGAACGAGCTCTACCTGACCAACCGCGGAGTCATCAGCCACCTCCCCGGCGACCTCTGGTTCCTCTGGTACGTCTCCAACTTCTACCGCTCCCTGGCGCCGAACGGCGACTTCTACGGAGACACCTTCCTCTACCTGACCAAGCTCGTCCCCATCATGGCCGACGCCGGCGCCGCCCTCGCGCTCTACCTTTTGGCCCGCGAGCTCGCCGGACCGAAGGCGGGCCTCATGGCCGCCGCCCTTTACGCCTTCAACCCCGGCCCAATCGTCATCGCCGCGATCTGGGACCAGTGGGACTCCCTCTCGACCTGCTTCGCCTTATTCGCCCTCTGGTTGTTTCTCCGCCGTCGCTACGAGCTCGCCGCGGCGGCGCTGACCTACGCCGCACTCGTCAAACCTCAGTTCGCTCTCTTCGGTTTGCTCTTCGCGATCGTCTACGCCCGCCGCTTGATCCTGCCCCCGCTTCTCGAGCGCCTACGCGGCGACACCGTGCAGACACCGCTACGCGCGCTGGCAGTGCCTTTCGCCCGCGCCGGCGCCGCGATCCTCGCCGCGTGGGTGACCGCTGAAGCGGTGCTGGTTCCCTTCAATGTCTCGCTCCCGCCTCTCTCGGCGCAGTTCGATCTCCGGGACCGCCTGGACTACGTCTTCCGTGTCCACGACGAAACCACGCTCAACGCCTTCAACTTTTGGGCGACCCCCTGGGCGGGCAACGCCGTCAACGACCACGAGCTCAGCTTCGCGGGTCTTTCGGCCCGGACCTGGGGACAGTTCCTCTTCGGGAGCGCCCTGCTCGTCATCCTCGCACTCTGGTGGCGCCGCGGGACCGATCGCGCCCTCGTCTGGGCCGCGCTCTCGATGACGTTCGCCTCGTTCATGCTGCCGACGCGGATCCACGAGCGCTACCTCCTGCCGACGGTCGCCCTGGCCATCCTCATCGCCGCCATCCGGCCGCGCCTGCTCTGGTTCTGCGCCGCGCTGACCTTCACCTTTTCGGCCAATCTGATCGCCGTCTACGTGATGGCGCACGACCAACGAGGCGCGCCCTTCTTCAGCCGGCACGATCCCTGGATGACGCTGCTGGCCTTCGCCAACATCGCCCTCTTCGTCTGGATCCTCGTCCGCGGACTCCGAGAAGTCGAATCAGAAGCACCCGCCCTGAGCAGACGAGCCATGCTGCGACGCGGTCAGCTCGTCAGAGCGAGACGCTAGCCCCACACCACCCCGCGATCGCCAACGCCATCGCCTTACACGCCCCAACCAACTGCTCGACCTCAACGTACTCGTTCGGCGAGTGCGCCTGCGCGATCCGCCCTGGCCCGAAGATCGTCCCGCTCATCCCCTGCTCGGCATACCAGGCGAGCTCCGACGCCGCCGTGAACGCCTCTACCCTCGGCGGCAAGCCGAGCTCTGTCAGCGCCCCGGACAACCCCTGAATGAACGGATGATCGGGCGCCGTCTCCGCTGCCGGAAAGAAGATGTTCCGCAGTTTCCATGTAAACCTCGGTGGATGCTCCCTCAGCCATGGATCAGTCCGACAGACGTCCGCGACGTACCCCTCGATCTCGTCGCGAACCCCCTCGAACGTCTCCCCCGGCAAGAACCAGAGGTTGTACTCCACCGAGCAATAGTTCGGCGACGTCCCGGGATTCGAGATCAGATTGAGCTGCCCGTCGTCTCCTCCCCCCGGACCTCCAACGATCACACCCGGCAGGATTGTGTTGAACCCGGGCGGCAGCATCGGGTGATGGCGCAAGTTCCCCCATTGCCGCTCTAGCTCCTGGAGCGCCGTCACGATCTTGAGTGCCTTTTCGATCGCATTGATCCCGGCTCGATCACCCAATCCGCCCGCGTGCACACTCATGTACCGATTCCCGGCGTGACTCTCCCGTCCCTCCACCTCGATCCGAAAGTGAACCAACCCGCCCTCGACCGGCATGATCTTCAGATCGGTCGGCTCCGCCACGATCACCGCGTCGACCTTCGGCAGCCGTTGCACCAAACGCCGGGTGCTCATCCCGACGACCTCTTCGTCCGCGACCACATGCACCCAAACGTCACCCGCCGGCACCACTCCCGCCGCGCGCAACGCCCGCACCGCCATAATCCCCGCCGCGACGCCCCCCTTCATATCCGTCGCACCGCGCCCCCAGAGCTTCCCGTCGACGACCTCCCCGCCCCACGGATCGTGCTCCCACGCCGACGTGTCCCCAACCGGCACCACATCCACATGCCCGTTGATCGCCAACGACTTCCCGGCCCCACGACTCCGAAGCACGCCGGCAGTCACTGGATACCGAGGCGGCTCCTCCCACCGCTCAACTTCCATCCCAATCGCTTCTAGCTGCCGCGCAACGATGTCCTGACACCGCACCGCCTCTGACGCGAAGAGCGGGTTGTCCACACTTTGGCTATCCGTCTTGCACCCGACCAAGTCGCGCGTCAGAGCGACCAAGTCGGCCTCCAGTTCATCGACAGCACCAATGATCCGTGCTCGCACTTGAGTGGTGAGATCCATGCATCCACCTATCCGGAGTCAGCCCAAACGGCGTGACAGCCGTTGCCCGCCTACGACGCGACCGCCAGATTCCGCCCGTCCGCTCCGAAGAGCTTGGCATTCGCGAGGTTCAGCACCAGGCCTACCTGCTGCCCCGGTGTCACCGGCAGCCGCGGATCGGTCCGCGCCATCCAGGTCGCGCCACCCGTCGTCGCGTTCACATACAGGTCAGACCCCACCGGCTCAACCAGGGCTACGGTCGCAGACAACCGCACCGACTCACCCACAGACACCCTCCCATTCAAGTCGACTGCGATGTCCTCCGGCCGCACACCGAGCGCGGTCTCGCCGTCGACTACCGCAGCCCTCGCCTGCCTGACGAGCCGGTCCGGCAGCGGGATGGTGACGTCCTCGTTCGCGAAGAGCAGGGCATCGCCCTCAGCGCGCAAACGACCGGTGTGCAGATTGATCCGCGGGCTCCCGAGGAACGCCGCGACGAACGTGTTGACGGGGTTGTCGTAGACGTCTTGCGGTTTTCCAACCTGCTGGATCACTCCGGACCGCATCACGACAATCCGGTGACCCATCGTCATCGCCTCGATCTGATCGTGCGTCACATAGATCGTCGTCGTCTGCAACCGCGCGTGCAGCTTGAGTAATTCTTCGCGCGTCTGCACCCGTAGTTGAGCGTCGAGGTTGCTCAAGGGCTCGTCCATCAGGAAGACGGCCGGTTCCCGCACGATCGCTCGGCCGAGCGCCACCCGTTGCCGCTGCCCGCCGGAGAGGTGCTCAGGTCGCCGCTCCAGGAACGGCTCCAAACCAAGCGCACCTGCCGCCCGCAGCGTCCGCTCTCGGATCTGCTGCTTCGGCACTCCTGTCATCTTCAGCGGAAAGGCGATGTTGTCGTAGACCGTCATGTGGGGATAAAGCGCGTAGTTCTGAAACACCATCGCCACGTTGCGCTCCGCTGGACGAACGTAGTTGACGAGGCGATCCTCGATGTAGATCTCCCCCTCCGTCACGTCCTCCAACCCGGCGACCATCTTCAGCAGCGTACTCTTCCCGCAGCCAGACGGCCCGAGCAACACGAGAAACTCGTGGTCCTCCACCGTCAAACTGGCGCCGTTGACGGCCCCAGCCTCCCCGTATCGCTTGCTGACGTCTACGAATTCAACTCTCGCCACACCCGTTCCAATCCGTGCGCCATACGGGCTAACACGCGCCCGAAACTCGAAGCTTCAAGCTCGAAGCTCGAAGCTCGAAGCTCGTTACTCCTTCAGCGCTCCCGCGATCGACCCCGCAATGAAGTACCGCTGCAGAAAGATGAAGACAATCACAAGCGGCAGCATCGACATTACCGCCCCGGCCGAGAGGATGCCCCAGTTGACGGTGAAGAGCGAGCGCAAACTCTGCACGCCCACCGTCAGTGTAAACATCTCTGCCTTCGTCCCGATCACCAGCGGCCACAGATAGCTCGTCCACTGGTTCATAAACGTGAAGACGCCGAGCACGACCAGCCCGGGCCGGATCAGCGGCAGGATCACCCGCCGATAGACCTGCAACTCGGAGCAGCCGTCCAGTCGCGCCGCATTCTCCAAGTCATTCGGCAACGACTCGATGAACGACCGCATCATGAAGATCCCGATCGGACTTGCCAGCGGTGGCAGGATCAGCCCAAGGTAGTTGTTCGTCAGATGCAGCTCGCGCACGATGATGTAGAGCGGCAGCAACGTCGCCGCAAACGGCACCATCAGTGTCAGCAGGACGAGCAGAAAGAGCGCGTCCTTCCCCGGGAACCGCATCTTCGCGAAGGCATATCCGGCCATCGAGTCGATTACGACCTTGATAACGGTCACCGACGCCGCCACGATGAACGAGTTCAGAGTCCACCGAAGCCAGGGATGTTCCCGGATCAGGTCCTTGTAATTCACGAGCGTCGGCTCGTGTGGGATCCACTCCGGCGGGTAGTGAAAGAGGGCGATCGTCTCCTTCAGCGACGTCGAGATCACGTACAAGAACGGCACCATCGCCACGAACCCGGCGACGACCAGGACGGCATACGTGACCAGCAGGTAGATGGAACTGGCGCGCAGCATCGGCCGCGCGACCGCCTGCCTGGCCGCCCGAGTCGCCGTCTGCTCCCCCACGAGCTCGTTGAACTCAGTCTCAATCGCCACGCAACCGCCCCTAGTTTCGCCGCCGCAACAATCGAATCTCGACCATCGTCAGCACCAGAATGAACAGCAACAACAGAAAGCTGAGCGCCGCCGCGAAGCCGGTCTGGTCGTTGAACTGGAACATCGCCTTATAGATGTACCAAACGACGGTCACACTCGCGTTCGCTGGACCGCCGTCGGTGAGGATACTCACGGAGTCGAACAGCTGGAAGTTCCAGATCGTGGCCATCACCACCGCGAAGAAGAACGTCGGCCGCATGAGAGGCAGGGTGATGTGGATGAACCGGCGCCAGGCGCTCGCGCCATCGATCGTCGCCGCTTGATAGAGTTCTTTCGGCAATGCCAGCAGCGCCGCCAGGAAGAGCAGCGTCCAGAACCCGACCCCGCGCCAGACCTCCAGCATCGCGATCGAGGGGATCACCAATCCCGTATCGCCCAGCCAGTTCCGCGGTCCGAACCCGAAGAGGTCAAGTGTCATGTTCAGCGCACCGAAGTCGCGCTGTACGATAAATAGCCAGATGAGTGCCGCCACGGCATAGGGCGTCAACGTCGGCACATAGAGCAACGAGCGGAAGAAACTGCCTCCCCGCCCGATCCGCTGAAGGCAGAGTGCCAGCACCATCCCGATCGCGAAGACCGACGGGATCGCGATCAGGCAATACCAGGCGGTGTTCTTGATTGCCGTCACGACGAGATCGTTTCCCCAAAGCTTTCGCCAGTTGTCGAAGCCAACGTACTCGGCCGGTGTGATGATCCCCCCGTTGTGAAACGTCAGATAGAACAGGTATCCCACCGGCACCAGCAAAAACGCCACAAAGAAAACGGCGCTGGGTAACAAGAACCCATACGCCGTCATCGCCCGCCGCGTCCGATACCGTCGGGCCAATCGCCGGTGCTCTTCAGGAGAAAGCCGCATGATGATCCCTTAGA
>JAXDKI010000519.1:0-3655 GCA_034667245.1 Thermomicrobiales bacterium
GGAAGAGGACCTTGACCGTGCCGGCGAAGCGATCGCGGCGGTCGAGGAGGAGGCGGGTCGTGCCGAGAAGCATCGCGGTGTGGGCGTCGTGGCCACAGGCGTGCATCGTGCCGGGGACGGTCGAGCGATAGTCGACCTCGTTCTCCTCCTCGATCGGGAGTGCATCCATGTCGGCGCGGAGGAGGACAACCTTGTCGGCGCCCGGACCGGTGCCGGTGCCGCGGATCAGCCCGGTGACGCCGGTCTTGGCGATCCCGGTTTTGATGTCTTCGACGCCCAGGGCGCGCAGCCGGTCGGCGACGAAGGCGGCCGTCTTGACCTCCTGGAACCCGAGCTCGGGGTGCTGATGCAGGTGGCGACGATCGGCGACAACGCCGGGGAGGATCTCATCGACGTCGTGACGAACGTCGGGAGCGGCGGTGACCATTGGTAGTGGGTCCTTTCGTTGACGTCTGTTCTCGTATTCGTTTCGTCGGTAACTCGGATCGGAATGACTAGCCCGTCGTTCCGAGCAAAGCCGTGCCTCTCGCGGAGCGAGAGCCAACATGCCCGCCAGTCGATCCTTATCTCGCCAGGTACCGCAGCACGGTCCGCGTCATCGTCTCGACGCCGATGGCGAGGGCGTCTTCGTCGACGTCGAACTTCGGGTGGTGGTGACCCCAGACGAGACCGCGATCCTGGTTGCGGCTGCCGACGAAGAAGAAGCAGCCGGGGACGCGCTGCAAGAACTCGCTGTAGTCCTCGGAGACGACCTGGAGCGGCCCCTCGATCGCGTTCTCGGGGCCGACCACCTCGGCAGCGGCGGCGCGCACGATCTCGGTCATCGCCGGGTCATTGACGACCGGAGGCGCGCCGAAGGTAAACGTCAGATCGATCTCGGCGCGCATTGCACCCGCGATCCCGCGGACCAGCGACTCCAGTCGCTCCGTAATCTCATCGCGCTGCCACCGCGCGACGGTGCGGGTGGTGCCGCGCAACTCGGCGGTGTCGGGGATGACGTTCGCGGCCTCGCCGGCGTTGAAGGCGCAGACGCTGACGACGGCGGGCAGCGTCGGGTCGCTTTCGCGGGAGACGAGGGTCTGGATGGCGGTGACGATCTCCGCGCCGACGGCGACCGGATCGATCGACGAATGCGGGCGGGCACCGTGCCCACCCTTGCCCTTGATCGTGATCCTGAACCCATCGGAGCCGACCATCGCCGTGCCGGGTCGCGCCCAGACGGTGCCGACGTCGGCGCCCTGCCAGATGTGGAGCCCGAACGTCGCATCGACCTTCGGATCCTCGAGCACGCCGGCATCGACCATCGCCTTGGCACCACCGTACCCCTCCTCGCCCGGTTGGAAGAGGAGTTTCACGGTCCCGGCGAAGCGGTCGCGCCGCTCGTTCAAGACGCGGGCCGTGCCGAGGAGCATCGCGACGTGGGCGTCGTGACCGCAGGCGTGCATCGATCCCGAGACGGTCGAGCGGTACTCGACCTCGTTCTCCTCCTCGATCGGCAGTGCGTCCATGTCGGCGCGGACCATGACGGTCTTCGCCGGCCCGGCAGCGGGGGCGGTGCCGCGGATCAGGGCCGTGACACCGGTCTTGGCGATCCCGGTGCGGACGTCCTCGCAGCCGAGGGCACGCAACCGCTCGGCCACGAACTTGGACGTCGCAACCTCCTGAAACCCGAGTTCGGGGTGTTGGTGCAGGTGGCGCCGGTCGGCGACGAGACCCGGCAGGATCTCGTCCACGTCGGCGTGGAGTGTGGCATCGGCAACGGTCATCGTCGGTAGTCTCTCCTTACGCTGCGCGCGTGACATTCTTTCGGTCCAGCATGTGCACGATACCAGAATCGCGGCCCCGTCGGCCCGGCCCGGCCGCGACGGCGGGGCCGCGTGCTAGCATCCGTCGCGGTCGTCGAGGACGAGGCGCAGACACCGGCGATCCCACGACCGGGCCGATCGCGAGGAGATGACAATGGCAACCGAACACACGGCAACACCGATGACCGAGGAGCGGGCACGCGACCTGGCCGAACGCGCGGTCGAGGAGGCAGGCGGGACGAGAGTGGTCTACCGCAACCCACGCCACCCCTTCACCCTCCACCCCTCGACCGTCTACGAACTCGACGGCGAGCAGGTCGAGCTGCGCCACGGCGAGATCAGCACGCCGGCGATCGTCACGGTGGCCGGCTGGGTGTTCGAGATCCACGAGGAGGAGATCGAACTCCTGATGCGCCCGCCGAAACCGCGCGTTCGCGATGGGGCGTAGCGTGGGCTCGATCCTTAAGGCGGTGCTGGTACGTTCTTCCGGCGCGTGAGCACGGGAACCTCGCTACCCCCGCTGCACGACGCCGGCATGGTGGGCCGCGACGACCTCGCGGCGGGATGGCTCCGGCCCACCGGCCTGCCGCACCGCGGGGAGGTACGTCCGGTCGACGAACCGATCGAACGCCTCCTGGGATTCCCAGACGTCCATGATGCGCCAACCGTCCTCCACCGCCCCGCAGGCGTGGTAGAGGATGCCCTCGGGCGCCCCGGCGGCCAGGCTCGCCCCCACCCGCTCGTACTGCTCCCGCGTCAGGTCTGGGAACTCCAGCACCGTCACCACCGCCATCGTCATTTCCCCGCTAGAGCGAACTCCGGATCTGAGCGGCAACCCCATCGCCTTGGCGCAGGAGGCGGCCGGGCAGCGCACCGGTGAGCTCCCGGTCGTGGAGGACCGGCTGGCCGTTGACGAGGACCCAGGCGATCCCCTCCGGCAGTTGGGTCGGATCGGCGAAGGTTGCGCGGTCCGCAACGCGCGCCGGATCGAACAGGCAGAGATCGGCCTTACGTCCAGCGACCACCGCGCCGCGATCGGCCAGGCGGAGTCGTTCCGCCGCCGCACCCGTCATCTGCCGCACCGCCTCCTCAAGGGAGAGGACGCCGAGGTCGCGCACGTACCGACCCAGGATCCGCGGATACGAGCCGTATGCGCGCGGGTGCGGTTTGCCGCCGAGCAGGGCGTCCGTCCCACCCATCCGCCACGGCTGTCGCAGAATCGTCTGCACATCCCCGTCGTCCATCGCGTAGACGATCATCGCCACGGCCAGGTCGTAGTCGAGCAGCAACCGCACGGCGGCGGCGAAGGGCGAGCAGTTCCAGCGTTCTCCCAACTCCGCGAGCGAGCTCCCGACCACGTCCGGGCGCTCCTGACCGCCGACGTCGGCGATCTGGATGTTCTCCCAGCCGGCGAGACCGATAAACCCTTCCCACTCGGGCAATCCGGCGATGATGTCCCGTTCCATCCGCGCGCACGCCACCGGATCCCGCAAGTATTCGCGGAGTTGGTCGGGGCCGTCGGCGTGCGCCCACGGCGGCAGGGTCGCCGAGAGCATCGTGCTGCCCGCCGTGTAGGGATACTGGTCGACCGTGACGTCCTGGCCACGCGCCCGCTGCTCCTCGATTCGCGCGACGACTTCGGCGGCCCGGCCCCAATTGGTCTTCCCCAAGAGCTTGAAGTGGGAGATGTGAAGGGCGACTCCCGTCTCGTCGACGAGCCGGAACATCTCGTCGAGTGCGTCGCCGATGCGATCGCCCTCGAAACGGACGTGGACGACCCAGATCTTGCCGGCCGCCGCCACGACCTTGTTCAGCGCCACCAACTCGGCGAAGTCCGCATAGGAGCCGGG
>JAXDKI010000520.1:0-7309 GCA_034667245.1 Thermomicrobiales bacterium
TGGCCAAGACCCACCTGCAGCACATCGCCACGGCGGCGGGGATCAACGTCCAACGGACCACCGACTGGTGCAACGGCCGACCGCGCGCGACCACGCGCCGCTCACACGTCGCCCGCCTCGCTCCGCCTGCCTGACGCGATTTGCCAACGGTATCCCAACGGTATCCCCCAGGGACTCTACCTGCGTCGGTACGTGTTGTTTAGTACTCTTCAAACAGTTCCGTGCTTCTCCCGGCAGGTCCGCACCCTTCAAAATACGGCCTGTACCGAGTTCGACCACGGCGCGTCCATCGGGCCACTACACGTGGCAATGGGGACGATGGTGTCGCTCTCCGACCTCAACATAGACATAAATGCGGTATCGGCCGCGCTGCACCACTCTAACCACCTAACGCACGGTACACGCGACGCCGGCGGTGGACAAGGGGGTGCGATTGATTGGTCTCCAGCATCTCGATCACCCGCCGGGTCCATCTATGCACCAAAATCCTACCAACGGTCGTTATCGACAGAACAGGACCAGTTCGAGGCGCCCTACCGATCGGAATTCAAGCTGAGCCGCTGAGCTGATGTGCCTGACGCGGTACTCGGCAACACCGAGGACGGTCGAGGACCCAAGGAGGTATCGCGATGCGCCGGGCGGTAGCCATACTCGCAATTTTGGCACTGATTTTGGCGCCAATGCCGGCGGTACGCGTTCGGGCCACAACACTCGCGGCCCTGCCGCAAGCCGAGTCCCCTGTCACCTGTGGCAAGCCGGACGATCCGGGCCTGATCGTCTACCTCGACGTCGAGGACAATCGGGCGACGCCTGAGGCGGAAGGCATCAAATCGGCAGTGGTGATCTTCGCGCCCGATGGCACGGAGAAGCAACGCGTTCCACTTCAGGACGTGCCGAACCTGTATCCACTCGGTGTCGGTTGCTCCCTGCTTGTCGGTGGTATCGATCCCGGACCATTTCTGCTCGAACCCGCCTCGGGTACGACGCACCCATTAGCCGTACCTGACGGCTACGACGACAGCCTCTTCCCGTTCTTCGCCTGGCAGCGGACGTATCAGGAGCGCCGGTGGGCATTCTTGTCGGACGCCCAGGTCACGCACGCCCTGTTGACCGATACCGAGACGGGCAACACCGTCGATCTTGAGTCCCTCGTCCGTCATCTCCGTGGTGACGAGAGCAAGGTAGTCGTCATGTTCGGGCTCGCGTTGAGTTCAGACGAATCCTCGTTCCTGATCATGACTGACGTCGACACCTGGGTCGTGACGACCGCCGATCCGACCCAGGCGCGACAACTGCCTGCCGCCGTCCCGGGACGCGCCGCATTCTCCGAGGACGGGACCAAGATCCTCTACGCCGCGGAAACAGGGAATGAGACCTCCGACATCGTCGTGGAAAACCTTGACGGTTCCGGCCGGACGGTGCTGGCGAAGGCAGATAAGCGCCCGATCGCGGTCTGGATACCGGGGTCAGCTGGGCGGGAAGTCCTCATCCTGCGTGCCATCGGCGATCAGGTTTCGGTGCTCGACGTTGAGGACGGAACCGAGCGAGCGATTCCCGTCTCGTTGCCGGGGCCAGTTGCCGGCCAACCGATGTTTTCCCCATCCGGCCGTCAGGTCCTCCTCCGGACCCAGGAGGACGAAACCGCCTGGACCCTGGTCGACCTGATCGAGGGTACTGGAGCGACTCTGGATGAGCTGGCAGGGTATGCGTTCCCCTACGCGCCCTATGCACCTGGCGTCCGCTGGCTCCAGTTCTTCCCCTCGGATACCCCGCGCGTCGAGCCGGGTACCTCAATCATGGGGCTCGACCTCGAGACCGGGGCTGTCCGGCCGCTTCTCACCTTCGACATCGAGGAGCCGTACGCGGGCATCCTCAACTTCTCGAACCTTGGGTCGTCGCCGGATGGCCGCTTCGTCGCGGTCAACGACCTCGGCAGCGACTACCCGCGCTTCTGGCTGGTCGACGCCAAGCTGGGCACCGCGACCCTCTACGACGACCGCATCGCCGGCTCGTTCTCGCCGGACGGGCACTCGCTGGTCGTTTCCGAGCCTGCGGGCGCGGAGAACGATCGCCTATGGCGCACGCTCATCATGAGCGTGGACGGGAAGGACGTGCGGACCCTCGCCGAGTCGCTTGGTCGAGGCGGATTCTGGCTGCCAGGGACACATACCAGATAGCTCGCTGGTTCGATCCCTGGTGCCCTGTACTTATCCCTGGGCCATCCGCTGGTAGTCCTCGCGGACCGGTGTGAAGATGTCGAGCACGACGCAGCCTTCGTCCAGCGTCCGCGCGCTGTGGGGGAGATTGGGCGGGATTGTGTAGGCGTCGCCGGGGCGGAGGAGACGTGCCTCGTCACCCATCGTCAACTCTAGCGCCCCTTCGAGCATGATGCCGAGTTGCTCGTGCGGATGCTGGTGGCGTGGCACCGTCTGGTGGGGCTCGATCGTCACCCAGTTCGCCATCAGCTTGCCGCCGCTGATCGACTGCATGTAGAGCCCACCGATCGGCGAGAAACGCTTCAACTCGTCCTTGCTCGCCCAGGTCGGCGCGAACTCCAGTTCCTCCGCCGCCGGCTCGGACGCGACGCCGCGCGTGAAGTGCGTGTCCGGAGTATTGCCGACAGGGCCAGCGCCCGGCTTCGATTCGTCAGCCACTGTTCATCTCCTTGCCGCTACGATGAGGTCGTGGTGCTACTCGTAATAGTGGGGCGCCATCTTGAGATCGGCCCAGGCGCCTGGGTCGTGACCGGTGATCAGTAACCCGTTCTCGCGCTTGGCAATCTCCGCAAGCTTGTGACCGTTGGGCCGACCGCGTACCGGATCGACTTGACCGTCCCAGTTGTCCTTCTGCAGATTCTCCAGCGTGTAGATCGCGTCAATCGCCAGGACCACCGTTCCCGTCTGCGGCAGACGGAGAACGACCGACATGTGGCCGGGAACGTGGCCGGACGACTCGACTAACTGGACCCCCGGCGCGATCTCGACGTCGCCGTCGATCATCTCATAGTTCAGGTGCGGCAGGTCCCAGATATCCTGGGGGAACGCGGCCGGGTTGGCCTTCGCGTACTCGTAGCACTCGCGTTGGGTGACGATCCTCGACGCCCCAAAGTCGGCGTGGTTCCCGGCGTGGTCGAAATGGAAGTGAGTGCTGACGAGGATGTCGATGTCGTCCACCGTCAGACCGAGCTCGCCGAGGCGATTGACGATGTCGTCCTCGGGCCGCATGATCGGGGTCAGATATTGCCCGAAGGGGTGACCGCGGAACGTCGCTTCTGGGTCTTCGATGTGCTTCCGGTGCATGCCGGTATCGACGAGGATGTGTTGTCCGTCGTCGGTCTCGATCAGATAGCCGACGATCGGGATCGTGATGCGCTCGCCAACACCGCTCCCGGGCGTCAGCACCATCCCCTTGTCGACGTCGCAGTAGCCGAAGTTCAACAGGTAGAGCTTCATCGATCCCCCTTCGCTGATGGATCTATCGTCGCCGGAGATTTGGATCGAGCGCCTCGGTCAGGCCGTCGCCCAGGTAGCTGATCGCCAGGATCACGATCGTTATCGCCGCCCCCGGTCCGGTGCTGACCCACCAGCCGACCGAGAGCCACTGGCGACCTGCCGCCAGATCGGCGCCCCACTCCGGTGTCGGCGGTTTGACGCCGAGTCCGAGGAAGTTCAGCGTCGCCGCGATCACGATCGACCACCCGAGCGCAGTCGTCGAGAGGACCGCGACTTGTGACCAGACGCTCGGCAAGATATGCCGCACCATTAGCCGCATCGGCCGGCATCCGGTAACGCGGGCGGCCAGAACGTGCTCCCGCTCGCGGGCCGAGAGCATCGTGCCGCGAACCAGGCGGACGTAGACCGGGATCAGCGAGACGCCGACCGCGACCTGGGCGTTCACTAGACCCGAGCCGAGAATGGTCAACACAACGAGCGCGAGGAGCAATCCGGGAAAGGCGAGGAGGATGTCCATGCTCCGCATGATCACTGAATCGATCCAACCCCGCGCATTCCCGGCGATAGCGCCGAGGACGACCCCGGCGCCAGCCGCCAATCCGACGCCGATGAAGGCGTAGTAGACCGTCAGTCGGGCGCCCCAGAGGAGCCGGCTGAACACGTCACGTCCGAATTGATCGGTCCCGAGCAGGTGGTCGCTCGATGGGGGTCTCAACTTCTGCGTGACGGCCACCTTGGTCGGATTGTAGGGCGCCAACTGCGGCGCGAAGTAGGCAACGATCGTCATCGCCACCAGGAGCACGAGCGCGGCGACCGCAACACGGTTGCGGAGGAACTGCGCGACTGCCGGATGGTGCGACCAGCCGCTGCGCCGAAGTGAGCCGATGGTCTCGACCGGGTTGGCGGACCCGAGGTGCGTCGCTGCTCTAACCATGTCGGATCCGCGGGTCGAGCAGCGCGTAGCCGAGATCGACCAGGAGGTTGACGATCACGTAGATCACGGCGACGAAGATCGTGACGCCCTGCACGAGAGGAATGTCTTTCGCGAGGATACCTCGCACCGCCAGCGCCCCGATCCCCTGGCGGGCGAAGATCGACTCGACGACGACCGCGCCGCTGAGGAGGTTGGCTACCTGCAGGCCGACGAGGGTGACGACCGGGATCAGCGCATTCTTCAGGGCGTGACGGATCACGACGACCCAGTTCGTCAACCCCTTCGCCCGTGCGGTCGTGACGTAGGACTGTTGCAAGACTTCGATCATGCTGGTGCGGACCAGTCGGGTGATGATCGCCGCGAACCCCCAACCGAGTGCGATCGCCGGCAGGATGATCCCCTTCAGTGACCCCTGGCCCAAGACGGGCAACCAGTTCAGTTTGACCGAGAAAATCAGCGTCAGCAAGACGGCCAACCAGAAGTTTGGGATCGCCACCCCGAGGACCGAGACCCCCGAGGAGACATAGTCAAGCCACGAGCCGCGGCGAAGCGCGGCCAGCACCCCGGTCGGGAGACCGATCAGGAGGGCGACAGCCATGCCGGCCGCCGCCAACCGCACCGTGGAGCCAAACTGCGCCGCGATCTCGCCGCCGACGTCGCGCTGGCTGACGTAGGACCGGCCGAGGTCTCCCGTCAGCAAGCGTCCCACGTAGTCGACGTACTGAACCACCATCGGCCGGTCCAGACCGAGCTGGTGCCGTAGCGCCGCTAGCTGCTCTGGCGTGGCATTCGTGCCGAACAGCAGGGTCTGCGCCGGGTCGCCGGGCATCAGGTAAAGAACGAGGAAGACGAGGATGGAAACACCGAACAGGACCGGAATGGTGGCGACGAGGCGTTGAGCGACGAATCGCAACATCGTGACGGTTCCCTATCGGCCCGTGAGGCGGAATCGACCGCGGCACCCTTCACCGCGCAGAAGACACCCATTTCTTGTGCGCGACATGATAGCGAAAAGGACGCGGAAGTTCGTCGCTTAGGCAAAGAACGTTTCAGCCACGATTCTCGTCTCTTACACGCCCACGGTATAATAGCAAACTGTGGTTCGGAGCGAATGCAGCCGACGGTTTATCGGAGAGACGTCGCGTCGTGGGTACCGGCCGGTCGCGTCCGGTCCGCGGTGCGCGCAGGAGAGTGGCAGAGGATGACACGACGGGATGCGGGGAGCAATCTCCTGGCGGCGATGCTGAATCGACGGCGCTTCCTTTCCGGTACGGCCGGGGCGGGTGTTGGACTGGCAGGTGTCAGGACGCTCGGCGCGGCGCCGGGTCCGCACAGCGCCGGCTCGCGGACCCGGGGACAGCAGGGCGGCACCTTCACCTTCGCGATGTGGCAGAGCCCGGACAGCCTCGATCCCGCCGTGAGCGGGCTCATCTCCGCCGGCTACGTGCTCGGCCAGGTCTACGAGTCGCTCATCTGGCACCTCCCCGGTCTGCAGCCGGACAAGGAGTTTTACCCCGGTCTCGCCGAGTCGTGGGAGATCTCGCCGGACGCGAAGGAGTACACCTTCCACCTCCGCAAGGACGTCAAGTTCCACGACGGGACTCCTCTCACCGCCGAGGCGATCAAGGTCACGTACGACCACATCGTCGATCCCAATACCAAGTCGCGCTCGGCCGTCACCGCGTTGGGTCCCTACGACCACACCGAGATCATCGACGACTACACCGCGAAGATCGTCTTCAAAGAGCCGAACGGCGCCTTTCTCAACACCGTCGCCCAGCCGACATTTTCGCCCAGCTCGCCGGCGGCCCTGCAGAAGTACGGCGCCGATTACGGGCAGAACCCCGTCGGCACCGGTCCCTTCATGTTCAAGGAATGGGTCGTCAACGACCACGTCACGCTCGTCCGCAACCCGGACTATGCCTGGCCGTCGCCGGCATTCAAGAACCAGGGTCCGCCGCTGATCGACGAGATCGTCTTCCGGATCATTCCGGACGCGGCAACGCGAGTCAACGCCCTCAAGACGGGCGAAGTCGACATGGCGGAGAACCTGCCGCCGCAAGATGTCGTCGGTTTCCAGGGTGACGCCGGCTTCCAGGTCTTCAATGCCTCGGTCACGGGCATGCCGTACTGCATCATGGTCAACGCCGCCAAGGCGCCGACCGACGACCTCAAGGTGCGGCAGGCCCTCCAGTTTGCGACGAGCCAGGAGCAGATCGTCGAGGCGCTCTATCAGGGTGTCTACGAACCGTCGCACAACGTCTTCCTGCCAACCACGCTCGGCTACGACGAGTCGCTCGACGCCATGTACAGCTACGATCCCGCCAAGGCGGCCGCACTGCTCGACGAAGCGGGCTGGGTGCTGGACGGCGACGTCCGGAAGAAGGACGGCCAGGAGCTCAAGCTCAACTTCGTCAACATCGCCAACTTCGGCTTCGACGACATCTCGCTGCTGCTGCAGGCGCAGTTCCAGGAGATCGGAATCCAAGCCGAGATCTCGGCCGAATCCTTCCCGACCGTCGGCGAGACCTACAACCGGGGCGATCACAACCTCGCCGACTTCTTCTACTACGCCGTCGACCCCTACTTCATGCGCGCGCTCTTCAACTGCGACCAGATTGCGGCGGGCTTCAACTGGATGCACTACTGCAATCCGGACCTCGACGCCCTCGTTCAGCAGGGCAACTCCACCGGCGACGCCGAGCAGCGAGCTCAGATCTATGCCCAGGCCGCGAAGGTCGCGATGGAAGCCGCGGTCGTCATCCCAATCTACGAGCAGCGCGCTGTCTTCGCCGGCAAGACCTCGATCAAAGACCTCCTCTTCTCCGTCAACGGCATGCCCTACTTCCACGACGTGAGCCTCGCGTAGTAACTCCGAACCGGTACTCGCGCTCATGACGGAGAGAGGTCCTTCGCTACGCTC
>JAXDKI010000521.1:0-9888 GCA_034667245.1 Thermomicrobiales bacterium
AACACCTCTCCGACCTGCGGCGCAAACATCTCTAACCGAAACGTCTCCAACATCATTCGTTCCCTCCCACCACCCACACCCCTCTGAGGCGCGATCCCTCTCCCGCCATCATGGAACTCCGTCGGACCGACCCTCAACCGACTGCCATGTCCCCTGACCACGGCTCTTGTTGGCCAATTCCGCCATCAAGCCGTGCCTGACTGTCACCGCGGCACGCGTTCTGCGTACATATCGCCAGCGATCGCACGCCAGCCACGTGCTCCCGCAGGTCGCCCACCCTTCCCCGGCGAGCCCCCGGCACCCCGCATGAGCTGGGGGCCCGCTCTGTCTATGGCACCTCCCAGTCGAACTGCCATCTCTCTCGTAGGCCTCATGAACGACAAACCCCCTCTCCCGCGGAGCGGGAGAGGGGGCCAGGGGGTGAGGGTAAGCTCCTACGTGCTCATCACATTCGTCAAACGGCCGAGCCGCTCGACCTCGACCACGACCTCGTCGTTCGGCTTCAGCCACGGCTTATCTGGCCGGCCCATGGCGACGCCCTCCGGCGTCCCGGTCACGATGATGTCGCCCGGCTCCAGCGCGAAGTATCGGCTCAGGTAGCTGATAATGTGCGCTACCGAGAAGATCATGTCCCCCGTGCTGGAGTCCTGCCGGATCTCACCGTTGACCCAGGTGCGACACTGTAGGTCCTGCGGGTTCCCGACCTCGTCCGCCGTCACCAACCACGGCCCGATCGGCAGGAACTTGTCGAGCGTTTTGCCGAGCAGCCACTGACTCGTCCGCGTCTGCAGGTCCCGTACGCTCACGTCGTCCGCCGTGAAGTACCCGAGGACATGGCTCAGCGCGTCTTCCTCGCTGACGTGTGACGCCCGCTTCCCGATCGCCACACCGAGTTCGACCTCGTAGTCGTACTGGTGCGCCACCGCTGGCAGCGGTACTAGATCGCCGTTAGCGGCGATCGTATTCGAGAACTTCGAAAAGACGACCGGCACCTCGGGAATCGGTGCATTCGTCTCCATCGCATGCTTCCGGTAGTTCAGCCCGATGCAGATGATCTTCCCCGGATGCGGCACGCATGGCCCGTGGCGGATCCCCATCTCGTCGCGCAGCCACGGCTCGCCCGCCGGCGCGATCGCCGCCCGCCCGGCCAGTTCATTGAGCGCGCTCAGCGACCCATCGCCGCCCGCGATCGCCGCATCCATGCTCGTCGGCACACCCTGCAGACCGAGCGCCTCCGCCGCCGCCGCGACGTCGATCACCCCGCCGTCGACCCTGAGGCCGAGCTTGAGCGACTCGCCGTCCCGAAAGGTCAACAGTTTCATGAAGACACACCTCTCCCACATCGCCTACGGGCGCATCCCCGCGCCCGGCCATCGTCCATTTTCGGCTTGCTAGGTTACCAGACCGCCGCCGTCAGGCCGAGACCCCTGCGGCGGTCAAGACGGGGACTGCCCCGTGCCGCGTCGCGAACGCCACGATCCGACGGCACCCCTCCGCCACGTCTTCGTCGGAGGAGGCGAGCGAGATGCGGACCATGCCCTCCGCCTCCGCCCCGAAGGTGTCTCCCGGTGCCGCCGCCACACGCTCTTCTTCGATCAGGCGTCGCGAGAGCTCCCGGCTCGACAGCCCCGTACCGCGCAGATCGACGAGCGCGTAGAACGCTCCGGTCGGCACCACCGGCAGCAACCCGACCGGTTCCAGCGTCTCCGCGACGATGTCACGCCGCCGCTGATAGGCCCGGCGCATCTCTTCGACGCACTCCTGCGGCCCGCGGATGGCAGCTTCCCCTGCCCGCTGCGACACGGACGGAGCGCAAGAGACGATCGTCTCCATCAGCTTCCCGGCCAACCCGACGATCTCCGGCGTCGTGATCGCCCACCCTAACCGCCAACCCGTCATCGCGTACGTCTTGGAGCAGCCGGACACGGCGATCACGCGCTCCGCGTCGTCGAACCTCACGGCCGGCACGTGCTCGCCGTCGAAGACGAGCGCCTCGTAGACCTCGTCGGCGATCACGTAGAGGTCGTGCTCCGCCGCCAGCCGCACGATCGCCTCGACCGTTGCCGCCGGGAAGACGACCCCGGTCGGATTCGACGGGTTCGTCAGGATCATCGCCTTCGTCCGCGGCGTGATCCGCGCCGCCAGCGCCTCGAGGTCGGGCAGATACCCATCTTCCGCCCGGCACGGATACGCTACCGGTACTGCCCGCGCGAAGGTGATGATGCTCGTGTAGTTCGGCCACCCCGGATCGGGCACCAGCACCTCGTCGCCGTCGTCGACGATCGCCGCCAGCGTCGTCATGATCGCGTTGACAGCCCCGGCCGTGACCAGCACCTGCTCGGGCGCGACCGGGCGTCCCCATGCCGCCGCGTACCGCTCGGCTACCGTCTGTCGGACACTGGCGATCCCCGCGTTCGGCGTGTACTTCGTCGATCCGGCCTTCGCCGCCGAGAGCGCCGCCTCGACGATGTGGGCCGGGGTGTTGAAACTCGGCTCGCCGACCTCGAGGTGGATCACACCGTCGAGCTTTGCGGCCAGCTCCATGACCTCCCGAATGCCGGAGCGCGGCAGTGACTCGGCGAGCAGGGAGAGACTTCTCATCGTGGTTGCTCCTCGTCTGTTTCCAACCGTTTCCAAAGCAAGGGTATCATTCGGATGTCGTCCCCGCGCCGTCCCACGCGTCGAGATGCTGCAATAGTTCTGGTAGTCTGATCGCAAGGAGGAAGGCGACATGATCGTTCGTCTTGACACCGAGCTTGAAGCAGTGATCCAGCAGAAGGTTGCAACCGGACTCTACCCGGACAGCGACGAGGTAGTTCGCCAGGCGCTACGTTTGCTGGACGAGCATGACCGCTTAGAGCAGCTTCAGGCGAGACTCGACGTCGGCTTGGAGCAAGTTGCCCGTGGTAAAACGATGCCGTTCACCCCGGAGTTGGTCGAGCACATGAAGCGGGATGCGAGGCACATGGCGGAGGCGGGTCTGAAGCCCAATCCCGATGTCTGCCCGTAGCACGCCGGCCCCTCTCACCCCGGAGGAAAGGGCCGATTACACCGCGATTCTGCTTTATACATTGGAAGCCTGGGGCGAACAGCAGATGGACGCCTATAGTGCCCATTTGGAGGAGGCGTTCAGGACGATCAATCGAAAGCCGGGCATTGGCAAGGTTCGGGATGAGCTACGCCCCGGCCTGCGCTCCGACCAGGTCAAGCATCACGTCATCTACTACCACGTCGCCGCTTCTGCGGTGACCGTCGTGCGGATTCTGCGCGAGCGGATGGACGCCGCCAACCTCTTGAGAGGGTGACGCCTTAACCTAGCGCGGCGATCGTTGGCTGGGCCTTGGGATGTAATCGTCGTGAAAAGAGACAGCGAAGTATCGCGATCAACCGTGCCGCCCAAGAACCAGGACGCCCCTGTCGAGGAACTGTCTAAGAAGACCCTTTGGCCTGACAGACGTCAGTCGCGCGGCAGCGCCAGCGCGTCGCCCAGCGCGGCCGCCGGTTCCTTGCGGAGACCCAGGAAAATCGGCGTGTCGATCTGGGTGTACTCACGCACCTTCGCCGCTCGCAGCCGCTGCACCATCTTCACCAGAACGGCTGGATCGTCGTCTTCCAGCGCCACCACGAATTCCTGATCGGCGATCCCGAAGGAGCTGACCGTGTTGGTCAGAATCGTCGGGAACTCGTGTCCCATCTTGCCGTGTTCGATCATCAGGTCCCGCCGCTGCTCGAAAGGCAACAGGTACCAGGCAGTGGTCTTTGTGAACGGGTAAACACTCAGATACCGCTTCGGCGGGAGTCCGCGCAGAAACGCCGGTCCATGGTTGGGATCGTACTGCGACGCCGAGCCGACGCCCAGATAGGCGTGGCGCAGCTCAAGCGCCGCTCCCGCCGGCGAACGGCGCAGATCGGCCGCCAATCGCTGGAATGCCTCCGCCTCGTCGGCGACGACCCAGAGGATGAGATCGACGCCCGCCGAGAGACCGGCTGTCGAGTAAGCACCCCGCAAGCGAACCGTGCTCTCGTGATCGGCAAGCACGCTCAGCGCCGCGTCACAGGCCGTTTTCCGCTCCGTGTTTGACCAGTCATAGAGCCGGTCGGTCGCGCGGAAGAGCCAAAAGGTCGTGAAGGTCGCTTGCGGGTTCTGGTTGGTCTGCTCAGCCATTGATGAATGCTCCTCTGCTTGTGTCGTTCTCGTGAGACATTGGTGTTTCGCCGCGTCGCTTTGTTGATGACTCGAAGATGATCCGGTCGACCGTCGCGGCCATGGACCGAACGATGTCGGGAATCCCAACCCCATGGTACGCACCCCCGGCGATGAAGAACCCCGGAGGGAGGGCATCCTCGATCGCCGCGACGCGGCCGAGGTGACCGACATCGTACTGCGGACTACCAGAGGACCAGCGGTAAACGCGATGGAACGCCGGCTGCGCCTCGATGCCGAGGATCTCGCGAAGCTGAGCGCCGACGACTGCGATCAATCGCTCCTCGTCCAGCAGCATCGTCTCCGGGCTGCGGGCACCGCCGAAGAAGACGCGTAGGAGTTCCCACCCTTCGGGCGCGCGCCCGTCGAACTTGCGCGAGGCAACGGTGATCGCGTTGATCGGGCGGCGTTCGCGTCGCGGCACGACCAGCCCGTACCCCGGCAATGGACGCTTCACCTCCTTGGTTCGATAAGCCAGCGTCATCGCTCCTGCGCCGACGGTTCTGAGCCCGGTCAACTCGCGGGTGGCTTGGAGTGCCATCGGCTCGAGCAGCCGAGCCGCCTCAGCCGCGGGCACCGTCATCAGCAGCGCCTGCGCGACGATCGGCGGACGATCGGCGAACAGGAGGGCAAATGCACCCTCCGCCCTTCGAGTCACCCGCTCGACCGGAGTGTGGCAGCGTGCCATTCCCGCAGTCTTTGCCACGAGCGCATCCGTGAGTTCCTGCATCCCGCCTCGTAGTGACAGGAAAGCCGGTCCCTTGGGCTTCCCCTGCATCCCCCGTGCGGTGGCGCGTGAGCCGCGGATCAGACTGCGATGGTCGCGTTCAAGCTGGCGGAAGGTCGGGAACGTGGCAAGGAGACTCAGTTGTTCCGGCTCGGCGTTGTAGATCCCGGCCATGAGCGGTTCGGCGATCCAGTCCAACGCTTCCGCTCCAAGACGCCGCCGCACGAACTCCGCGAGCGACTCGTCGGCGTTGCCTCCCGTTGCCGGGAGGACGAGGTCAAGCGCCACCCGCGCTTTGCCTTGTGGCGAGAGGAGCGGCGACCGCAGGAACGGCCAGGTCCTGGTCGGCGCAAGGAGCGAGACACCCGCGGGGAGGGCCACTGGACGACCACGCTTCAAGACGCTGACCGGTTGCGGCACGGCGTTGATCGGGATTATCTGGTCGGCGAGTCCCAGCTCCTCGGCGAGTTGCCGCGCCCACGGTTTCTGCGCCAGAAAGGCATCCGGTCCTGCCTCGACGACGAAGCGCCCGCTCTCCAGCTCGATCGTCTCGGTCAGGACCTTTCCCCCGAGGCGCACCGATGCTTCGAGCAGCACGCAGCTCAACTCGGGTGCACGCTCGCGCAGCCGGTACGCGGCGCAGAGTCCGGCGATGCCACCGCCGACAATCGCGACGTCGACTTGCTCCGCCGGGGTCGTCATTTCAAGCGGCGGACGCGACATGGACGAAGTCCACCAGCCGCTTGACGTGGTCGACCGGTGTCTCCGGCAGCACGCCGTGACCGAGATTGAAGATGTGGCCGGGTTCCCCAGCTGCCTGGTCCAGCACGCTCTGCGCGCGTGGCCGCAGTGCGTCCCAGGGAGCGAAGAGGGCGATCGGGTCGAGATTGCCCTGGACGGCGACCTCCAAGCCGAGCCGGCGCCTCGCCTCGCCCAGTTCAATCCGCCAATCGACGCCGATCACGTCCGCGCCGGTGTCGCGCAGCAGCTCCAACAGGCCGGCCGTCCCGACGCCGAAGAGAATGACCGGCACGCCGGCGCCCCGGACCATCTCGACCACCCGTTTGGTGTATGGCAGGACGCAGGCCGCGTAATCGGCGGGACTGAGCTCGCCGCACCAGCTGTCGAAGAGTTGGACGGCCTGGGCGCCGGCCGCCACCTGCGCGACCAGATAGCGTCCGGCGGCGTCGCTGAGCTTCGTCATCAGCGCGTCCCAGACGGCCGGCTCGCCCATCATCAGCCGCTTGACGCGCGCGTGGTGCCGGCTGGCTCCCCCTTCGACGGCGTAGCAGGCGAGGGTGAACGGCGCCCCGCTGAAGCCGATCAGGGGGATCCCGCGGGGATCAAGTTCCCGCCGTGCCAGACGGATCGCCTCCAGGGTGAATCCGAGCGCCTCTTCGGGGGGCGGTGTGCGGAGGCGCTCGACGTCGGCTGCTGTCCGGAGGGGATCGTGGATGACCGGGCCCTCGCCGCGGATGAACTCCAGACTCAGCCCCATCCCGGCGAGGAGCGGCAGGATGTCGGCGAAGATGATCGCGGCGTCGAGATCGAATTCCTCGATGGGTTGCATCGTGACTTCGCAGGCGAGATCCGGTTGCTTGATCAGGTCGAGGATGCCGTAGCGCTCGCGCAACGCCCGGTAGGCCGGCATGTAGCGACCGGCCTGGCGCATCAGCCAGATCGGCGTCGCGTCGACCGGCTCGCGGCGGCAGGCACGGAGGAACCGGCTCGTGGTAAGGGTGTCGCCGTTCCCCATCAGGCGTTCAGCCACATCGCCAGGTCTTTGGCGAAGTAGGTCATGATCATGTCGGCCCCGGCCCGCTTGATCCCGGTCAGTGTCTCCAGCGCACAGCGCTGAAGGTCGATCCAACCGTTGGCTGCGGCGGCGTGCAGCATCGCGTACTCGCCGCTGACCTGATAGGCCGCGACCGGCACGTCGAACGCCGCACGCACGTCGCTGACGATGTCGAGATAGGGTAGGGCAGGTTTGACCATGACCACGTCCGCGCCCTCGGCCACGTCGAGCGCCGTTTCCTTCAGCGCCTCGCGCCGGTTGGCAGGGTCCATCTGATACTGACTGCGATCGCCGAACTGCGGCGGGCTCTCTGCCGCCTCACGGAAGGGGCCGTAGAACCCACTGGCGTACTTGGCGGCGTAGCTCATGATCAGGATGTGCTCGTAGCCGGTCGCGTCGAGTCCGGCGCGGATCGCCCCGACCATCCCGTCGATCATGCCGGAGGGAGCGATCACGTCGGCTCCCGCCTCGGCGTGCGCGACCGACGCCCGCACCAGCAGTTCCAGGGTCGGGTCGTTCAGCAGGTAGCCGGCCGGCAGCGAGGGGTTGAAGTACTCGCCCTCCGAGTGGTTGATGATCCCGCAATGCCCGTGGTCGGTGTACTCGCAGAAGCACATGTCGGAGATGACGATCATCTCCGGCACCGCGTCCTTGATCGCCCGGATCGCCCTCGGAACGATGCCGTTCGCGTCCCAGTTCTCGCTCCCACAGGGGTCTTTGTGCTCCGGGATGCCGAAGAGCATCACCGCTGGAATCCCCAACCGGGCGATGGTACGAACCTCACCCACGAGACGATCGACCGAGAACTGCGACTGGCCGGGCATCGAGCGGATTGGGATCTGAAGATCGCGGCCGGGTCGTACGAAGAGTGGTAGCACCACATCGGCCGGGGAGAGACGGGTCTCGCGTGCGAGCGACCTCAGCGCCGCCGTCCTCCGGAGGCGGCGAGGCCGGGCCACGGGAAAACTCGACGTCTCGCGAACTGTCACGCGCTCGATCTCCGCTACCACGCGAGGACTCCTCCTGCAGTCGGCCGCAAGGCCACTTCCAATGATTCGACGAGACCCGATAGGGTCGGCAATTCCGGCATCAGTGGATTGCCGAAACCTCGCGACAGTGCCGCATCCCGGGTGGTCGGCCCGAGGCAGGCGATGGCGACGTTTTGGAGATCGGTGAAGGCAGCGCCCTCCCTCTGGAGACGGCGGACGAAACCATCGACCGCTGACGGACTGGCGAATGTGACGGCGTCGATCTGCCGGGTTGCCAGAAGGCGGGGCAAGTCGACCCCTCCCGTGTCGATCACGGTGCGATAGGCGATCGCGCTCGTCACGTCGGCTCCGCGCTCGCGGAGGAGAGTCGCCGGTTCTGGACGGGCGATGTCGGAGACGGGCAAGAGGACACGTGCCCCGGCAACGTCCGGAATCGCGAGCGCCAGTGCCTCACCGCGTCCCTCCGCCGGGACGACGCCCGGCTGGAGACGCAATTCGGCTGCCGCCATCTCGGCGGTCGCTTGTCCGATGGCTGCCGTCTTGAAGCCGGGGTCGTCAGGAAGCGAAAGTCCGCGAGTGGCCAGCCGAAGGGCGACGGCGTGAACCGCGTTGGCGCTGGTCAATGCGAGCCAATCGAACCGACCGGCGATCAGGTCGGCCAGCGCGGCGTCGAGGGGAGCCGGGTCCAACGGCGGAACGATCGCGAGGCACGGATAGGAGAGTGGGGTAGCGCCGCGGTCGCGCAGGAGCTGGTCGAGCTCGGCCGCCTGGTGGAGAGCCCGGGTATTGACGATCCGCTTGTCGAGCAGTGAACCGGTCATGGGGCCGCTCCCACGAACTCACCGGCACCCAAGGCGATGGCTTCCTGGGCCAGGACCAAACCCGCTTCCGTGGCGGCCGCCTCATCGGGGCAGGGGCCAGCCCACTTGACGTCGACTTGGTGGCTGCCATCGGTGGTACCGACGCGGCCGTCGAGCCGGAACTCGCCATCTTCGAACCGCCCGTACGCGGCGACCGGAGCCGAGCAACCGCCGCCGAGGCCCGCCAGGAACGAACGCTCGGCGAGCGTCGCTAATGCCGTCTCGGTGTGGTGCAGCGGGGCAAGCAGCTCCTTCATCTCTGGTTCGTCCCGGCACTGGATCGCCAGCGCTCCCTGCCCGGGGGCCGGGAGCATGACGTCGAGCGACAACTCCTGAGTGACGACGTCGAGGCGACTGAGACGCTCCAAGCCGGCGCGGGCGAGGACGATCGCGTCGAACTCGCCGGTCGGATCGAGCGCTTTGCGGATCCGAGTGTCGACATTGCCGCGGATCGAGATCGAGCGGAAATCGGATCGCGCCCGCAACAGCTGAGCCGACCGACGAGGACTACTGGTGCCGATCGTCGCTCCAACGGGGAGGTCGAAGAGACCAGCTCCGGACCGGCTGATCAGGACGTCGACGACACTGGCGCGCTCCGTTAACGCGCCGACGATCAAACCGCTGATCTCACGGGTCGGCAGGTCCTTCAAACTGTGGACGGCCAGGTCGATGCGTCCGTCCAGCAGCGCCGCTTCCAGATCCTCGGTGAACGCGCCCTTGCCACCGAGGAGCGGCAGCGGTGTCTCCAAGACGCGGTCGCCGGTGGTCGAAATCACCTCGACCTCAACCACAAGGTCGGGCCATGCGGCACGGAGCCCTTCAGACACCTCGGCTGCCTGTCGCCGCGACAGGATGGAGCCACGCGCTCCTATGCGAATCGACGTCCGGCTGCGCATCTTGTTCCCAAGCGATGGAGGCCCAAAAAGCTCGCTAAAACGAGAAATTCTGGCTAAATCTCGGTTCCCATATGTAGGCTACTACGACGCGTGCATGGTGTGTACGGAGATTTGCCGAGGATTCCGGGCGGAAGGGTAGGAATGCACCGGCATGAAGACGGCCCGGACGCCCCTTCCCTGGGCGGGCGCCTGCCACGCCAATAGGTTCCCTGCTCAGCCCGCTGCGGCGGACGCTCTCGGTCGATTAGATCCGATGAGGCAGCAGTGAAGCGGACAGATGTCGTGGTTCGGACCACGATTGCCCAACGCCGGTCGATCGGGCGAGGCCGTCATCCGCTCCACGATGAGATCGCGGATCATCCGCACGAAGGTGGGATCGGTCCCGACCGTTTCGGCGCGAATCAGGTTCAACCCGAG
>JAXDKI010000522.1:0-14615 GCA_034667245.1 Thermomicrobiales bacterium
CGAATGGGGAGACGCCCCTGGGGACGGACCAGTTCGGGCGCGACATCCTCAGCCGCATCGTCGTCGGTTCGCGCCAGTCGCTCCAGGTCGCGATCCTGGCGATCGCGATCGCGTCGTTGGCCGGCACCGTCCTTGGTCTGATTACCGGCTACTACGGCGGCTGGATCGACTTGATCATCCAGCGCCTGATCGACATGCAGCTCGCGTTTCCGGGGATCCTCTTCGCGCTGGCAATCGTCTCCGTGCTGGGTCCCGGTCTCCGGAACGCGATGATCGCCGTCGGCATTTCGTTGGTACCTACCTACGCGCGCACCGTGCGCGGGTCGGTCCTCTCTGCGCGGGAGAATGCGTACGTCGACGCCGCCCGCGTGCTCGGCGCGGGCGATCGCCGGATCGTCCTTCGCCACATCCTGCCGAACGTCCTGGCGCCGATCCTGGTCCTCTCGACTGTCGGCATGGCCTGGGCGATCCTGATCGGCGCCTCGCTCAGCTTCCTCGGACTCGGCGCCCAATTGCCGAATCCCGAGTGGGGACTCGACCTGGCGACCAGCCGCGATTACCTGCGCGAGGCGTGGTGGATGAGTACCTTTCCGGGGCTGGCGATCATGTTGACCGTCATCTCCGTCAACCTTCTTGGCGAGGGGTTACGTGACGCGCTCGATCCACGATTGCGGACCCGGTGAGTCGTCAAACGTCAGTCGTCAGTCGTCAGTTCGAACAGGAGGATGCGTGGGCAAACTCGACGGGAAGATCGCGCTCGTCACGGGTGCCAGTCGCGGGATTGGCCGGGAGATCGCGCTGGCGTTCGCGCGAGAAGGTGCGGACGTCGCCTGCAACTACAACAAGAGCCCGGCAGCGGCGGAGTCGCTGGTTGCGGCGATCGAGGCGATGGGGCGGCGGGCGATCGCGATTCAGGGAGATGTGGGAAAGCCGGAGGAGATCGAGCGGATGGTCAACGCTGCGACAGAGACATTCGGCCGGATCGATGTCCTCGTCAACAATGCCGGGTTTCTCAACGTTCACCCGATCGCGGAGATGCCGCTTGGAGTGTGGGACGAGCTGATCGCCGCGCATCTGCGCGGCACTTTCCTGACCACGCAGCTCGTCTTGCCGCAGATGCTGGAGCGGCGCAGCGGGAGGATCATCAACATCGCCTCCCAGCTCGCCTACAAGGGTAGGGCCGGCCTCGCCCACTACTGCGCCGCCAAGGCCGGAATCATTGCCTTTACCCGCGTCCTCGCCCTTGAAGTCAGCCGCCACGGCGTCTACGCCAACTGCATCGCGCCCGGTCCGATCGCGACCGAGATCATGCCCCGGACCGGTCCGCCCGACCCGGAGGAGGAAGCCCGCTTCGCCGACACCCTCCCGATCGGTCGTCTCGGCACCGTCGAGGAGGTCGCCCCGACTGCCGTCTTCCTCGCCTCCGACGACTCCACCTACTACGTCGGCCAGACCCTCGGACCAAACGGCGGGGATGTGATGCTGTAACAATGTCGTCTGTTGTGACGGGCGGACTGCGTGCCCTCTGGGTGACGTCCGTCCGTCTGAAACGTGTGTGGTGTTGGGATAGGGCGGCTCTGGGTGATGTTCGCCCCTACGGTTGGATGGAAAGGGACATGTCCGCTGTGACACCGGAAGGACTCAATCACGAGACGGTCGAACGCCTTCGCCGGGAGGCGACCGCGCTCGAACCGACAACCATCGCCTTTCTGCAAGAGATCATCCGCATCCCGACCGAGAATCCCAAGCTGGCTGGGATCGAGGCGGGGGCGGAAGCCGATTGCCAGGATGTGATCGAGGCGCGGCTGAAAGGTCTCGGGCTGACGACCGATCGTTGGGATGTCTATCCCGGTCGCCCCGACGTCGTCGGCACGCTCAAAGGCACCGGCGGCGAAGGGGGCCGCTCGCTGATTCTCAACGGCCACATCGACGTCGTTCCGGGCGGCGATCCCACTGCCTGGAGCCACGATCCGTTCGGCGGCGAGATCGCCGATGGGAAGGTCTGGGGGCGCGGCGCGATCGATATGAAGGGCGGCGTGGCGGCGATGATCTCTGCCGTTGAAGCCATCCAGCGCGCGGGTCTCCGTCTCAAGGGCAACGTCTTCGTCGAGAGTGTCGTCGACGAGGAGACGGGCGGACCCGGCACGGTCCAGACGGTCGAGCACGGCTACCGGGCGGACGCCGCGATCGTCGTCGAGCCGACCGGTCTCGAGATCATTCCGGTCGAAGGCGGTCTCGAATGGCTGCGCGTCGTCGTCCGTGGCCGCTCCGGGCACTCGGCCTACCGCTACCGGACGGTCCACGCCGGCGGACAGGGAACGGCCGTCAACGCCATCGAGAAGATGGCGAAGATCCTGGCCGCGGTCCAGGATCTGGAGCGCCACTGGGGCAATACCAAGCGCCACCCGCTCCTTCCGGCCGGCATCACGACGATCAATCCCGGCGTGATGATCGGCGGCGCCGGCGGTGGCCAGGATGGGATGCCGAACGTCCTGACCGCGGTCTCGACCCTCCCGGACTACTGCTCGTTGGAGCTGAGTCTCAAGTACCTCCCAAGTGAGCAGACTGCCGACGTCCGCGCCGAGTTCGAGGACTTCATCGCCCGCGTCGCCTCCGTCGATCCCTGGCTGCGCGAGAACCCGCCGGAGATCGAGTGGGGTATCCGCGGCGTCTCCTTCCCGCCGGCCGAAACGGCGCCCGATCATCCCTTGCTCGGCACCGTCTCCTGGGCCGCCGAGACGGCGACCGGATCGCCTGCCGTCCAAACGGGGATGATCGCCGTCACCGATCTCGCTTGGCTGGCCGGTGCCGGAATCTCCGGTGTCGTCTTCGGCCCCGGTTCCGCCGGCAACGCCCACGGCAACGACGAGCACATCGCCATCGCCGACGTCACCGACGGCGTCTTTGCCCTCGCCCTCGCGATCTGCGCCTGGTGTGGCGTGGAGTAGCAGGTTTGCCGGTAGCCGGTAACCGATAGCCGATAGGAGAACGAGTGTGGCGCATCCTTCTGACATGACGCGGCGGACGTCGCCCGAGGTGGCGGCGGCGCTCAAGAATGGGCAAACAACTGCCATCGTCGTGCTCGGGGCGCAGGAGCAGCACGGTGCGCACCTGCCGCTGGCGACGGACTCGCTCTGGGGCGCGCGGCTGGCCGAGATGATCGCCGAGCGGATCGGCGGGGCGTTCGTCGCGCCCGTCGTGGCGGTCGGGTACTCCCCGGAGCACATGCGCTTCCCCGGGACGATTACGCTCCGCGCCGAGACCTGGGGCGCCGTCGTCGAGGACTACGTCGCCAGCCTGGAGACGCACGGGTTCACGCGCATCCTCCTCCTCGCCTCGCACGGCGGCAACTATGCGCCGCTCGCGAACGAGCTCCCCGGATTGCGGGAACGGCACCCGAACGTGGAGTTGGTCGCCTACACCGATCTCCTCGCCCTGGTCGACGCCGCGGGCGAGGTCGCCGGGCGGTACGGCGTCACCGCGGACGAAGCCGGCGCCCACGCCGGCGAGTGGGAGACGTCGATGATGCTCGCCGTGGAGCCGTCTTCCGTCCACCGCGACCGGGAGGAAGTCGGGTTCATGGGCGCGCTCGGACCGGTCCTCGACCAGATCATCGACGAGGGGATCCAAACCGTCGCGCCGAACGGGATCCTGGGCGACCCCGCCAAGGCCTCGGCGGAGCACGGACAGGCCTATCTCGAACGCGTGGCGGATCTGTTTGCGGCTTACCTGCGGGCATCGTGATGCGGAGGCGCGCCGGTGTGCTGTCGACAGACGTTGTGACAGCCATTGGACGGCAGTACACTCGGCGCGCACCCGACTTTGGCGTCAACCATGGTGACGGGACATGACGCACTATCTCGTTCGCCGGCTTCTCTGGATGATCGTCGTTGTCTTCGGCGTTTCGATCGTCGTGTTCGGCTTGATTCACCTCACGCCTGGTGACCCAGCTCGCATCATGCTCGGTCCGGCCGGACGCCCCGAGGACATCGCGAAACTACGGCACCAATTAGGACTCGATCGTTCCGTAGCGGTTCAGTACGTCCGCTGGGTCTCACGCGCGCTCCGCGGCGACCTCGGCCAATCGATCGTCCTTCGCCGTCCCGTCCTCGGCGAGGTGCTCGATCGCTTCGGCAATACCGCCATCCTCGCCACCGCGTCGATCCTGATCTCGTTCCTCCTGGGAATCGTGCTCGGCGTCGTCTCGGCCGTTCGCCGTGGCTCGGTGGTTGACCGCCTGGTGATGCTGGCCGCCACCTGGGGGCTGAGCCTGCCGTCGTTCTGGTTCGGCTTGATGCTGATCATCCTCTTTTCCCTGCGCCTGAAGTGGCTACCCGGGACGGGGATGACCTCGGCCATTAACGGGGGCGGACCACTCGACGTCGGCAAGCATCTGATCCTGCCGGCGGTCGCGCTCTCCGTCGTGCCGATGGCGGTTATCGCCCGTTACACCCGCTCCTCGATGCTCGAGGTCCTCAGCCAGGACTACGTGCGAACCGCGCGGGCGAAAGGGCTGAGCGAGCAGGTCGTCATCTGGCGCCACGTGTTTCGAAACACGCTGGTCGCAATCGTCACGATGCTCGGTCTCCAGATCGGGTTCCTGCTGGCGGGCGCGGTCTATATCGAGAACGTTTTCTCCTGGCCCGGGATCGGTCAGATGCTCGTCGACGCGATTCTCAAGCGTGACTTCCCGCTCGTCCAGGGAGGTGTTCTTCTCGTTGCCTCGGTCTACGTCCTCGTGAACCTCCTTACCGATCTTGCCTACGCCTACCTCGACCCGAGGATCAGACTGGTATGAGCGATCACACGGCCACGGCGCGGGGAGCCGACCGGGCACTGTCGCGATCGGTCGCGTCGACGTTCCGTTCGGCAGAGCGTCGGCCGTCCGCCCTCGTCCTGATGCTGCGGCGGGACCGAATCGCGGCGGCGGCGTTGCTTGTCGTCATCGTCATCGTCGCTCTCGCTCTCCTGGCGCCGACGCTGCCGCTTTCATCCCCGACCAAAGCGAAATTCAGCGACAAGTTGCTCCCGCCGCTCTCGAGCGGTCATCTCCTCGGCACCGACCAGCTCGGTCGAGACATGATGTCGAGGCTGATCTGGGGCGCGCGTGTCTCGCTCACCGTCGGGGTGGTGGCGGCACTGCTCGCTTCGACGATCGGCGCCTTGATCGGAATCGTCGCCGGCTATCTCGGTGGTCGTCTCGACAATCTGATCATGCGATTGATCGACATCATGCTCGCGTTCCCCTACATCCTGCTGGCGATCGCCCTTGTTGCCGCGCTCGGTCCCGGTCTCGTCAATGCGATGCTCGCCATCGCCGTCGCGAACATCTCCTTCTATGCCCGCAATATGCGGGGCAACGTGCTGACCCTGCGCAACCAGGCCTATATCGAAGCGGCGCTCGCCGCCGGCGCCACACATCGCCGGATTCTGGCGCGGCACATCCTGCCGAATCTCGTGCCGCCGCTCCTCGTTCTCGTCTCGATGAACGTGGGCTGGATGATCACCGAGACCGCTGGCTTGAGTTTTCTCGGACTCGGCGCCCAACCGCCGACCGCCGACTGGGGATCGATGCTGGCCGACGGCCGGCAGTTCATTACCGTGGCCTATCACGTCGCGACGATCCCGGGGATGATGATCCTGATCCTCGTCCTCGCGCTCAACATCCTCGGCGACTCGCTGCGAGACGCCCTGGATCCACGACTGCGGAATCGGTAACCGGGGACGGACCGATCAGACTCCTCCGTGGCGCGCCGTGGGGTGCGCCGAGGCGAGTCGACACCGAAAGGAGCCTAGGATGGCCAGGGACCCGCACGATCTCGACTCAGTGATGCGGCTGCTCGTGCATCGCCTCAACCGGCGCGGTCTCGTCCGCGGCGCGGCCGGCGTGGCTGGAGTCGCCGGATTGACCGGGCTCGCCACGGGGGCGGCAGATGCTTCCGGTGGGAAGATCCGGCGCGGCGCCGTTGCCTCCGCCCAGGAGGTCAAGAAGGGCGGCACCCTCGTCTCGATGCTCGTTGCCGAGCCGACCTCGATGGACATCGCCTCGGGGACCGGGCAACACAACTACGCCGTCATGAGCAACGTCTTCGAGAACCTCCTTCAGTACGATCCCGTCCTGTTCGATGCCAGACCGTGTCTCGCCGAGAGCTACGATGTCTCGGCAGACGGGATGGTCTACACCTTCCACCTTCGGCCGAACGTCGTCTTCCACGACGGCACGCCGATGAATGCCGAGGCGGTCCAGTTCAGCTATCAGCGGATCATGGATCCCGAGAACGAGTACTACAAGCTGGGCCAACCGTTCCCGCTGATCGACTTCTGGTACGAGGCGATCGACCCGAAGGGCATCGTTGTCCAGGACGAGTTGACCGTCGTCTTCAACCTCAAGAAACCGCACTCGACCCTCGACGCCTTCCTCGCTTGGCCGGCCGCGGCGATCGTCAGCCCGACGGCGGTCAAGAAATACGGCGCCGATTTCCGGACCAATCCGGTCGGCACCGGCCCATTCCAATTCAAGGAGTGGGTGCCGAACCAGAAAGTGGAGTTCACCCGCTTCGACCAGTACTGGGGCGGTCCCGCCGCGCTCGATGGGATCGTCTTTCGCCCGATCATCGAGGAGCAGACGCGCGTTACCGAGCTCCAGGCGGGGAACATCGACTTTGCCTACGACCTGCCGCCCGACAACGTTGCCCCGTTGAAGGAGGGAGCCGACTTCCATTACTACGAAGCACCGCTTGGCCACGTCTGGTTCCTGACCCTCAACACGAAAGCAGGTCCGACCGCGGATCCCAAGGTACGGCAGGCGATTGCCCACGCGATCGACAAGCAGTCGATCATCCACGACATCCTCAAAGACACCGGCGTGGTTGCGACCGGTCCGATCCCATCCAGCATCTCCTACGCCTACACCGATCAGGTGCCGCAATACGCCTACGATCCTGAGAAGGCGAAGGCGCTCCTGGCCGAAGCCGGTCATGCCGATGGCTTCGAGACGCGGTTTTGGGTTCCCCAGTCCGGCTCCGGCATGCAGTCGCCGACGACGATGGGGCAGGCGATCCAGGCGAACCTCGGCGAGGTTGGGATCAACGCCAAGATCGAGGTCTTCGAGTGGGGCGCCTACATCGAATCCTATGCCAAGGGACTGCCGGATGACGTCGGGATGGCAGAGTGCTCCTGGTTCGCCACCGATGCCCGCAACATCCCGAACCTCACCCTCAGCTGCGGCACCGTCTCCCCGGCCGGTTACAACGCCGGTTACTACTGCAACCAGGAAGTCGATTCGCTGATCGCGCAGTTCACCAACACCCTCGACCGGGACCAGCAGGCCCAGATCATGGCCCAGCTCCAAACCGTCGTCGCGACCGACGTGCCGAACGTCTACGTCGACACCCAGCTCGGTACGGCTGCGCTGTCGAACAAGTACGATGGCTTCGATCTCCACCCATCGCAGTTGCTGCGGTTCTACTCAACCCACCTCGTGTAGGGGTGTAGGCACCCGGCCCCGCTCCCGATCACGGGACCGGGGCCGGGGCCGGGATGAGGGTTGCTTACCCAGATGCGCACGATTCTCCGTCCGACCTGGATCGTCGACGGCACCGGCGCCGGCGCGTACCGCGACCATGCCGTGGTGCTTCGCGGCGAACTCATCGAAGCGGTCGTGCCGGTCGCTCAACTCGCCGAACTGCCAGGGGACCGAGCGGTCGACCTGACCGGGACGACCCTCATCCCTGGCCTGATCAACAACCACGTCCACCTCGTTCTGCCGGGAGACAACACCCCATTCGTGCCGTGGATCGACACCCAGTCCGACGCCGCGCTCGCCCTTCGTGCCTCCGCCAATGCCGCACGGTCGCTTCGGGCGGGCGTGACCACAGTCCGCGATTGCGGCGCGAGAGGCACGACGGTCCTCGATCTCCGGAGCGCACAGTCGACAGGTCTTGTCGGTGGCGCGCGCATCGTCTCGTGCGGTTGGCCGCTGACCATCACCGGTGGGCACACCCGCCACTTCGGCGGTGAGGCCGATGGCACGGACGGATTGCGGCGGATGGTCCGGCACGCGGTCAGTGCCGGTGCCGACTATGTGAAGGTCATGGCATCCGGCGGTGGGACACCCGGCAGCCTCCCCCAGGCCCCCAGCTACACGACCGACGAACTCCGCGCCATCGTCGAGGTCGCGCACGATCTGGGGCGGCCGGTGGCGATGCACTGCATCGCCACGGAGTCGATCGCACGGGCGGTCGAGGCGGGAGCCGATCTCATCGAGCACGCGATGTTCTTCGGCCGGGATCTGACGCCGCGCTATGATCCTGCGGTGGCCGAGCGGCTGGCGCGGGCGGCGATTCCGGTCACGCCGACCCTGCAGGTCAATCGCGATCTGGTCGATCTCCTCCCAAATGGGAAAGAGCGCGAGCTCTGGCTGCTCCGTCAGGAGGAACACCGCACCATCGTCTCGCGATTGCGGGCACTCGGCGTTCCGCTCCTTGCGGGATCGGACGCCGGCTGGCGCGCGACCGCCTTCGATACCTTCTGGAAGGAGCTCGACGAACTCGTCGCCTGTGGACTCTCACCGGTGGAGGCAATTCATGCGGCGACCGGAGCGACCAGCAAGGCGCTCGGCGTCGAGGATCGCTACGGCACGATTCGCCCCGGTCTTCTTGCCGATCTCGTCGCCGTCAACGGCGACCTTGCCAACGACATCGCTTGCCTGCAGCAGGTGCGTGCGGTCTACCAAGGCGGTGTTGGGATTGCTACTTCGCGGTAAGACCGCCGTCGATCACAAGACAGGTGCCCGTCACGAACGAGCTCTGCGCCGACGCCAGATACAGGATGGCATCGGCAACCTCCTCGGCGGTGCCCGCCCTCCCCAAGGGATGAAGTGCCGCCGTTTCCTGCCAGGCGCGTGCCGGGTCGGGCAGGCGTCCGATGACCTGTTCGACCATTGGCGTCCGGATCGAACCAGGGCAAACGGCGTTGACGCGGATCCCATGCGGTGCCAACTCGACCGCGAGGAACTTTGTCAGGGCGATCACGGCGCCCTTCGAGGCCGAATAGACGCTGGTCCCGCCCCATCCGATCATCCCGGAGACGGAGGCCAGGTTAACGATTGTTCCGCCGCCGTTCGCGGTCATCGGCGCGATCGCCGCCTGGGCGCAGAAAAAGAGTCCCTTGACGTTGACGTCCATCACCCGGTCGTAGAACGTCTCGTCGATCGTCGTCGAGCTCTCGGCCGGCGGGTTGATCCCGGCGTTGTTGACGAGCACGTCGATCCCATCGAACGCATCGCCGATCCGCCGAAACGCCGTCCCGATCGCTGTCACCTTGGCGACGTCTACCGGCAACGCCAGGTGCCCATCCCCGTTGAGCGACGCCGCGACGTGCGAGAGACGATCGCCGTCGAGATCGAGGAGCGCCAGCCGAGCGCCCTGCTCTGCCAAGGCACGAGCGGTTGCCAGCCCAATTCCCGACGCCGCTCCGGTGACGACGACCCGCCGGCCGGCGAACGACCTATCCTCACCCATCTCTTTCTCCACATCGCGCCGTTCCACGCGACCGGTGACGTTGCGCGTCGTTCGTGACGCACCACGGCTTGCACGGCGTCGCTGACCTCGCGAAAATGATAGACGCGTTTCCCGTAACTTGGTTACGGGAAACACTCGACAACGACGTGTCATGGTTCGATTCCCGCCCAGGTTGGATGAACTCGGGCGCGAGCGGCAACCGTACGCTGCCCGCGATGTCGCCGCTCGTTCTCCTCCGCGGCGGCTTCGATCCGATCCGCCTGGGCACAGCACAGGGCACTGAGAGGGCACGGACGACCGTGCCAGGTTGGTAGATAGGAGGCACCGTCGTGAGCGAGGGGCAGCAGGTCGATCTGGCGATCCGGGGAGGAACGGTGGTGACGGCGTCGAGTCGATACGACGCCGACATCGGCATTCGCGACGGCCGCGTCGTCCAGATCGGGGGCGCGATGACCGCCGCCAAAGAAATCGACGCCACCGGCCGGTTGGTGCTCCCCGGCGGGATCGACATGCACGTCCACCTGACGGGCGTCGATCTTCCCGATGGGAGCGAGCTTCACTGGGCGGACGACTTTGCCAGCGGTACCCGTGCGGCGGCGGCCGGCGGGATCACCACCGTCGGCAACATCACCTTCCCTCGCCCGGATGAGGGGATCGTCGAAGTTGTCCAGCGCACGACCGCCGAGGTCGGTCCGCTGGCCTATGTCGATTACGCCCTCCATCCCGTCGTCCTCGATCCGTCGCAGGCCGGACCGGAGGCCCTCCGCCGGCTCGTCGCCGAGGGACACACGAGCATTAAAGTCTTCATGGTGCTCGGCAATTTCGACAATCGGGCGCGCGACTATCTGGAGGTCATGCGGTCCGCGGGCGAGCAGGGCATGCTGACGCTCGTCCACTGCGAAGACGGCTGCATCATCGGGCACATCACCGAACGGCTCGTCAACGCCGGGCACACGGGGCCGGAATGGTACGGGGCGAGCCGCCCCGTCTTCTCCGAGGAGGTCGCGGCGGTCCGGGCGATCGGTTTCGCCGAGGCCGCCGAGGCGCCGATCTACGTCGTCCACCTCTCCAGTCAGGCCGCCCTCGAGGCCTGCCATCGCGCCCGCGCCCGTGGCATTCCCGTCTACGTCGAGACTCGCCCGCTCTACCTCTACCTCACCTCGGACCGGCTGAACGAGCCGGACGGCGCGAAGTACATCGGTCAGCCGCCGCTCCGTGAGGAGTCCGACGTCCGCGCCCTCTGGAACGGTCTCTGGGACGGCGACATCCAGACCTTCTGCACCGACCATGCGCCCTGGAAGCTGGAGGAGAAACTCGACCCGTCGGTGACGATCTCGAATCTCCGCCCCGGCGTCGCCGATCTCGAAACCCTCCTTCCGATGCTCTTCTCCGAGGGCGTCAATAAGGGCCGCATCTCCATCCACCGCTTCGTCGAGGTCACCTCGACCAACGCCGCCCGCCTCTTCGGACTCTTCCCGCAAAAGGGAACCATCGCCGTCGGCTCCGACGCCGACATCACGATCTGGGACACCTCGGTCACCCGCGCGGTCGACGGCAGTGCGATGGAGACTAACGCCGACTACTCGCCGTACGACGGCTGGGAAGTCACCGGTTGGCCGGTAACCACCATCAGCCGCGGCGAGGTCGTCTACGACAACGGCCGCATCACCGCCCAGCCCGGCCGCGGCCAACTCGTCAAGCGCGGCCCCAGCCAGATGCTCTAGACCGCGCCCAAACGATAAAGAGGCCATTTGCTGGCGCTCAGGAAGACCGCGAGAAGGGCATCCTCCCGTTTGGTCATCCTGAGCGCAGCGAAGAGCCTGTCCTGAGCTTGTCGAAGGAACCTCTCCCCGTGCCGCCATGTCTCCCTACGGTGCGACCTCGCCCAACACCCGCAGGAAATTCTCCTGATAGATCTTGCGGAGCTCGGCCTCGCCGTACCCGCGCCGGACCAATTCTGCGGTCAGTCCCGGCAGATCCGGATAGTCCTCCATCCCTGCGAACTCAAGCGGCGGCATGCCCGCGGGAGGGCGCCACGCCGGGATCTCCTGCGAGGCGCCCATCTCCGTCAGCGACTTGTAGAAATCGCAGCCGACCGCGACGTGCTCGATCCCGACGAGCTGCGCGATGTGATCGACGTGATCGACCCAACGGGCGATCGACGCATCCCGCGTCGCGATGAACCCGGAGACCGCGACGACCCCGACCACCCCACCGGTGGCGGCAATCGCGCGGATCATCTCGTCGGTCAGATTGCGCGGGTGGTCGTGCAGGGCGCGGGCGTTCGAGTGGCTGGCGATGACCGGCTTGGTCGATGTCTCCAGCACGTCCCGGGTCGTCTGGTCCGAGGCGTGCGAGACGTCGACGACGATGCCGAGCCGGTTCATCTCCCGCACCGCTTCCCGTCCCAACCGCGTCAACCCGCCGCGCGAGTCGTTCTCCCAGGTCCCATCGCCGAAGGCCGTCCTCCGCATCCAGGCGAACGAGAGCATCCGCAACCCGAGCTTGTGAAACAACCGCAACCCGGACAGGTCCATCCCCAACGGCTCTGCCCCTTCGAAGGCAAGCAGAGTCGCGATCTTCCCCTCGCTGGTGATCCTCGCCACGTCCGCCGCCGACCGTGCCAGCTCGACCTCGTCGCGGCAGAGCTCGATCTCCTCCAGCAGCGCATCGACGGTCTGAACCGCCCGCCGCAACGCGCCCTCTGGCAAGTAGATCGAGTCGATGTAGACCGCGCAGACGACGATCCGGACCCCCCCCGTTCGCAGCTTCGGCAGCCACTCGTTCCGCAACGATCCTTCGACCCCGTCGAATCGCCGCCGCAGCAGACCCAACGGCAAGTCCGAATGCAGGTCCGCCAACCCGATCCGCCGCGCCAGTTCGGCGTCGGCCTCGGTGAAGTACTCAGCCACGCGATCGTCCTCCTTCTCGACGTGGCATCGTACCGCGAGTCACGGAAAATGCCACCCGTTCCATTTGCAATTTGCAGTTCTCCTCGGCTCCGACTATGGTGCCGGTGGCAGGAACGTCAGCGGCTCGCCTGCCGAACCGAGGAGTTGCGCAATGGAAACACGCCTTCGACGCGGCCGCCCGGTTGCGGCGGCCGACACCGAACGAAGAGATCTGCAAGCGTTGGAGCGCGTGCTTTACGTCGAGGATGGCTGTGGGCCGACCGTCATCGCGCCGGACGGCGGTTCGGTGCCAATGCCGCACACACTGACACAACTCCTGCACGACATCACCGAGGTACTGGCGGCTGGCGACGCGGTCGATGTCGTGGCGGTGCCGCGTGAATTGACCGTGGGGCAGGCCGCCGCCTTCCTGGATGAGTCGGAGGAGGATGTGCAGGCGCTGATCGGCGAGGGTCGCCTCGCGACGACCGGCGATGCCGACCCGGTACGGATCCGGCTCGCCGATCTGGTCGCCTTCGCGGACCAGGAGGATGCCGAACGCCGTGACGCGCTTGAAGAACTGGTCCGGTTGAATCAAGAACTCGGTCTGTACTCAAAACGTTGAGATGCCGCACCAGATATCGGCCGAAAGACTGACGTGGGATGGCCCAATTCCATGCCGTCCTCGATGCGTCGGTCATTATCCCCGCCCCGCTCAACGATACGCTGCTCCTTGCCGCAGAAGCACGACTTTACCGGGTTCGTTGGAGCATCGATATCCTCGAGGAGGATCATCGCAATCTCGTGAGCGCAGGTTTAACAGACTCTGATCGGGCAGCTCGCCGTATTGCCGCGATGCGTCGCGCCTTTCCCCGGGCAACGGTTGGTGGATACCAGGCGATGATCGACCGGATGACGAACCACCCCAAGGACCGCCATGTTCTTGCCGCTACCGTCGCTGCCGGCGCCACGATCATCGCTACCAGCAATTTGCGCGATTTCCCCGCACATGCGTTGGCACCTTATGGGATCACGGCGCTGTCGCCCGACCAGTTCCTGGTACGTCTCGATGACTTGAACCCTGGACGCATGTCAGCCATCGTGATCCGGCAGGCGTCCATCATGCGCCAGCCACCGATGACGCCGCACGAAGTGTTGGACCATCTCGATCCTCACGTGCCGTCGTTTGTCACCCGGTTGAGGCCGATGCTCTGAAGCGGAGCATCCATTCCCGCGCAGAAGCAACCCAAGGAGGATCAACCATGTGCGGTCGCTACGTCCTCAAAGCACCCGAAGACATCTCCGAGCGCTTCCAACTCCGGCAGTTCAATCTGCACCTGTCGCCCGTCTACAACGCGGCGCCGTCGATGGAGCTCCCCGTCATCGTCGAGAACGAGGGCGGCGACTGGGAAGCCAAGCTCATGCGCTGGGGACTGATCCCGCGCTGGGCGAAGCCGGGCGACAAGACCGTCGCCCCGATCAACGCGCGGGCGGAAACGCTCCTCGAGAAACCGATGTTCCGCTCGCTCGTCGGTCGCAAACGCTGCATCGTCCCCGCCAGCGGCTTCTATGAATGGAAGCAACAGCAGGGTCGCAAGCAACCCTACTTCGTCTCCCTCACCGACGAGCCGACCTTCGCCCTCGCCGGCCTCTACGACGAGTTCCAGGACAAGGACGGCGCGCCGATCGCCTCCTATACCATCGTCACCACCCAGCCCAACGACCTGATGGCGACGCTCCACAACCGGATGCCCGTCATCCTCCCCCGTCGCGACGAAGAGGAGTGGCTCAGCCGCGAGGTCACCGATCCCGTCCAGGTCGAGCGTCTCCTCGTTCCCTTCCCCGCCGACGCCATGACCGCCTGGCCCGTCAGCCCCGCGGTCAACAACGTCCGCAACGACGATCCTCGCCTGATCGAGCCGCTCGCCGAGGCAGACAGCGCGGCGCCATTGGCGTCCGATCGGTCCTCCGGAAACGAGGACCAACAGCAAGGAAAACTGTTCGATTAGGCGAACCGGATTGGGCCGTTGGCGGCTCCTCTACCGAAGCAACACGGCCAGCACCGGTGCGAATCCAGATACAAACAGGGGGGCGGACCGAACGGTCCGCCCCCCGGGTCACGCCCTATTGATGAGGATGGGGGGAATATTCCCGGCGGCCGCCACCAGGTCCGCGGCGCCCACCGCGGTCGCCCCCGTCGAAC
>JAXDKI010000523.1:0-11590 GCA_034667245.1 Thermomicrobiales bacterium
AACGATCTGTACTTCGCCGTACGTCGACGCGGCATCTGAACCCGAGTTCGCGTCTGCCACTCTTCCGTAGCGGCAGCCGCGTTTGCTATAGTCGGGGTTATCGAAGACCCGCGACCGCCGATAGGAGAGACTGATGCAGGGAGCCCGCGCACTCGTCGATGTACTCGTTGCCAGCGGAGTCGAGCATATCTTTGGTCTGCCCGGCGATACCGGCATGGCGTTCTACGACGCGCTCAACGACGTGCGCGACCGTGTTACCCACATTATGACCCGCGACGAACGCTCGGCCTCGTTTATGGCCGACGTCTATGCCCGTGCAAGCGGCCGGCTCGGCGTCTGCGAAGGTCCGAGCGGTGCCGGCGCCACGTACATCCTGCCCGGTGTCGCCGAGGCGCATGGCTCGGCGATCCCGCTCCTCTGTCTGACGTCGGATACTCCCGTCAACCAGCATGGGCGGGGCGTCCTTACCGAACTCGATCAGGAGACGCTCTTCCGGCCGGTCACCAAATGGAACACGCGCATCAATGCCTCGGTCACGGTCGCCGAGATGACGCGTCGCGCGGTCAGGATGGCTACGACTGGCCGTCCGGGTGCGGTCCACCTCTCGCTACCGACCGACACCCTGGAGGGAGAGACACCGGACGGCTCGGTCTACGGCGTGCCAGAGTTTAGCTCGGCACCTGCGCTTCGGACGCGCCCAGATCCGGAGTTGGTCCAGCGCGCGGCGGATGCGATCGCGCGGGCGGAGCGCCCCGTCATCGTGGCAGGCGGCGGCGTACTCACGTCTGCTGCTTGGGAGGAACTGACCCTCTTTGCCGAGACGCTCAACATCCCGGTCGCGACCTCGATCAACGGAAAGGGCAGTGTCGCGGAAACAAGTCCCGTCTCAATCGGTATTGTCGGCGGCAACGGAGCGCGAACCTACACGAACGCAGTCGTCGCTCACGCCGATCTCATCATCTACATCGGTAGTCGCACCGATTCGACGACGACCCATCACTGGCATGTGCCGCCGATGGACGGCGGTCCGGCGACGATCCAGATCGACGTAGAGCCGTTCGAGATCGGCAATAACTACCGGTTGGCCGTTCCCGTCGCCGGCGATGCCAAGCTGACCCTGATCGACCTCCTCGCGGCAATCGATCGCCCGGCCGAGGTCGGTGCGCGCAACCGCGCACGGATCGACGGCCTGGTCGCCGAGCGGGACCGCTACTGGGCGGATGTCGAGCGCCAGGCCCACGTGATGAGCCGGCCGATCAAGCCGCAGGTGGTCGTCCGCGCGATGCGCGAACTCCTCGGCGACGACGTCTTGATTGTCGCCGATCCGGGAACGCCAACCCCCTATCTCGGTGCGCAATACGAGCTTCGTCGGGCCGGACGGACGACGATCATCCCCCGCGCACACGGTGGGCTCGGATACGCCATACCGGGTGTGGTTGGCGCCTACTACGGTGGATCGGGCTGCCGTGTCGTCGGCATGACCGGGGACGGGAGCTTCGGCATGTCGGTCGGCGAGTTGGAGACGATCACCCGACTCAACCTCCCAATCGTCATCATCCAGTGCAACAATGGGACATTCGGCTGGATCAAGGAACTCCAGCATCTTTACCACGACGACCGCTACTTCTCGGTCGACTTCAATCCGGTCGACTACGCGGCAATCGCCCGCGGATTCGGGCTCCAATCCCGTCAGGTCGTGGATCCGGAAGACGTGAAGCCGGCCATTCAAGAGGCGTTGGCCGACGGGCGGCCCTATTTCGTCGACATCGTCACTGAGTCGCAGATTACCGAGACGCCTCCGGTTGCCGCCTGGATCGAGGCCGAGTCCAACCGGTCGGATCGTCTCGCCGGCGCGCTGCCGCTGGAGCGTGACTGATGACGGAAGGGCGCGTCCCGCTGATCCTCGATGTCGACACCGGGATCGACGACGCGGTAGCGATCGCCCTCGCGCTGGCCGATCCCCGAGCCGAAGTTGTCGCCGTAACGACCCTCGCCGGAAACGTTGGCGTCGAGCAGGTCGTGGCGAATACCTTCAAGGTGCTCAACTTCCTGGGCGCAAATGAGATTCCCGTGCACCGAGGCGCCAGCAAACCGCTCGTGCGCGAACTGCGCGACGCGCAGTACTTCCACGGACGCGACGGACTTGGCGAACCCGGCCTCCCGCCGTTCGACCGACCGCTCGGTTCGGATCGCGGACCGGCGGCGATCATTCGCCTTGCACGTCAGCGTCCGGGTGAGATCACGCTGGTCTGCCAGGGGCCATTGACCAATCTCGCGATTGCACTCAACGTGGCGCCAGAGCTGCCGAGTCTGCTGAAGTCGGTCGTCGTGATGGGGGGAGCGTTCCGGGTTGCCGGCAACGTTACCGCACACGCCGAATACAATATCTTCGCCGACCCGGAAGCGGCGGTGGAGGTCTTCGCGAACCGCGCAATCGATCTGACCGTTGTCGGACTTGATGTGTCGCACCAGGTTGTGCTCCCGAAGGCCGTCTGGGAGTTGGCGGCGACATCGCCTTCTCCGTTCGCACAGCTCGTCGCTAAAGTCAGCGCCTGGGTCTGGACCGGTCACCGCCGGACGGGGATGTTTCTCCACGATCCCCTGGCCGTCGCCGTCGCGCTCGATCCGACGGTGGTCACGAGCACTGGCCGGAGCGTAACGGTGAGTTGTGCTCCGGAGAATCGCGGGGAGACGCGGGCGATGCGGGCGGGAACAATTAGGGTTGCGGAGACGGTCGAGGCGCGGCGCTTCCTCGAGTCGTTCTGCGATTTGCTCGGTCTGACCTGGATACCGGCCGATCCCTCGACGTTGAGGCCCGTCTGAGCGAATATTTCGATCTGGGTGGCAACCCCGTCTAGGAGCAATGTCCTGGACGAGTTGGTCGGAACAGGAGGGGAGGGGAAGGACACCTGGCGGGTATTCGATCCGCAACTGATGTGGTATCGAGTGTGCAAAGCGATCGTGGCAAGCGCGACGTGCGCGCACGATCATCGCTGAACGGAGGTCAGCAATGGCCGATGCTTCGGAACTCATCGAACAGGCCCCGCTTCAGGATCGCGATCTGCTGTTGCGGCTCAGCCTGTACTTTGACGCCTTCGAACACCGGCTGCGGCAAGGTCAGGGCTGGTTCATCTTCAACGCCGCGGGCGGTCGTTCCCATCGAATCGCACGTTTCATCCAGCATCGCGTCTCCGACGGGTACCCTGACGTCTCCACCTTCGTCGTGCCCTGGCGCGACTTCGCGCTCAGCGCCTACGTGAATGAGGTTGGTCTTCCGGAACTCGCACCACAGGCGGTCGAACCGACCGCGAGTGCGAATGCTCGCCGCGAGTACCAACTGGCCAAGCACCTCACCGAAGACACCTGGCAACGCCTGCTCAGCAGCGATCTGCTCGTCCTGGTCGGTCTCAAACCGAGTCATTGGCACGAGGCCACCTTCCTCGACCGCGCACTCGACGGGCGGTACCGGCAGCGATTGGCGACGATCCTGATGACGCCGGAGATGCCGAAGGACCTCGAAGCCGAGTTCGAATCCGTCGATCCGACCCACACGTTCTGGGATCGACTCTTCACACGGATGTACGAGACGAGTCTGGTGGCGTTGTAAGTTCGCCGACCTTATGACACCCGATGGACGGCGAGGTCGGCCAGTTCGGTCAGCAACTCGCGCGTCTCGTCGTCGGGGACGATCGATATGGTCGACTTGGCCCGGCGGACGTGCTCTTCGGCGACGGCGACCGCTTCGTCGATGGCGCCCGAGGCGCGGATCGATCGAATCGCGTCGTCGACGGCGCCATTGTCCGTGGCATGTCCGCCAACGATCGCCTCGATGAGCCGCCACTCGGGAGACGTACTCGACTGCCGAGTGAGATAGAAGATGGTCGGCAAGGTCACCGTACCCTGGCGGAGGTCATTGCCGGCCGGTTTTCCGAGGTCTTGCGTCCCTCCGGTCAGATCGAGGACATCGTCGATGATCTGAAAAGCGGTGCCCAGATCGGAGCCGTATCGACGGAGTGCCTCGATATGCGATTCCGGCGCCCGGCCGAGAATCGCACCCATTTCGGCGGAGCCGGCGAACAGCGACGCCGTCTTGCCATAGATGCGGCGTTCGTATTCTTCCCGGGTCTGGTCAAGCCGCTGCGCGTCGAAGATCTCCATCAGTTGGCCATTACAGATGTCGCCGAGTGTCGAGGCGAACACCGAGACGACGCGGGTGCTGTCGGTCGCGGCCGCGAGAATCGCCGATTGGGCAAAGAGATAGTCGCCGATCAGGATCACCGCGCCGGAGCTCAGCATCGAATTGAGCGTCGGCTTGCCCCGCCGCAGGGCGGCGCGGTCAACCGTGTCGTCGTGGATCAGCGACGCGGTGTGGAGGAGTTCGACACCGGCCGCAGCGGTGATTAGACGGTCAAGGTTGTGCTCGTAATCGTAGGCCCGGCCGGCAAGGAGGAGGAGGACGGGCCGTAGCCGCTTTCCACCCGCCTGGACGATGTCGCCGAGAAGTTCGGCGACGACCGGGTAACCGACCTCGGCCGCCTTCGCTACGCGGGCATTGACCCGATCAAGGTCGGCGCGCATCGTCCCGAAGACGTCTGTGCGTTGTAGGGCCAAGCGCCGTATCCTGTGTAAGTAGAACGACCGAAGCGGTGATTGTGAATGCTCTCACACAATCACGGCGATTATCGGAGTACCCTGCGAGGGTGTCAATCGGGCGCTTGTCGCCGCCTCGTGCGCCGCTACACGGTGACACGGCGCTCAGGTGCGACGACCCGTCGTTGCTCGCGTATGGCGGTCCTGTTCAGGTATCCTCACCTTGCAGAAGAGGACGCACGGACGCCGCGAGGGTTCATGGCACAACCGGCGGCCCACGTGACGGAGTGAGGCATGCTTCGGGCACGACCCGTCATGCGGACGCGAGCACCAATTCGAGTGGTCAGGCGCCGCCGTCGCTGGCAGCGCGTCAGCTGGTGGTACAGCCTCCTGCTTGTCCTTCCCATTGCCCTTTTCCTCGCCGACCAGGCGTTTGGCATCGGACCCGAGAGGGACAAACTGACTGAAGTTAAGGCCATTCCCGCTGTCACCTTTCGCGTTGCCGACGCTGCCAGTGGGCAGGCCATTGCCGGAGCGGACATCCGGGCGGGCATAGCCGCGACCAAAAGTGACGAGCGGGGTGTCGCCTCGTTGCCGATGTCGAGTGGTTCGGTAATCGTCACCGTCAGCCATACCGGATACGAACCGGTCTATGGCCGGGCCGACGGCTCGATTGCTCGCGAGCAAACTGTTTCGCTCCGGGCGCTCCCTGCAGAGCAAGCACAAGGCGAGGCGACACAACCCGACGGCGCGGAAACCCAAAATCCACCGGGAGAAAGCACCGAGAGCACAGCGGCACCGCAATCAACGGAGGCTGCCGACGCTCCGGCAAACACCCCAGCACCGACCGCTACCGCTGAAGATGCGGCCCCTGTTGCGGGCGAGTTGACGGGGAAGGTCACCACCGAGGACGGGAATCCAATCAGGGGTGCCCTGGTTGCGGCCGGAGACGTGAGGGCGAAGACGAAGCGCGACGGATCGTTCAAGCTCAGCGGCGCTCCCGATGAGGGTGAGTTGGCCGTGTCGGCGTCGGGGTACGCCGACACGAAGCTGTCGTATCCGGTCGAGGGAGCAATCGACATCGCGCTCGTCAGGCAGCAGATCGAAGCCGTCTATCTCTCGGGTGTCAACGCGGGCAACCCCGATATCGTCGACCAACTGATCAAGCTTGCTGACGACACCGAGGTCAACGCCATCGTCGTTGACCTCAAAGAGGACTACGTCTGGTACGACACTAGCATAGAGTTCTTCCGTGAGGCGGAGGCGGTCAACGCCACGTACGACCCCAAGGAACTCGTCGCCCGACTACACGAACACGACATCTATGCCATCGCTCGGATCGTGGTCTTCAACGACCCGATCGTCGCGGAAAACCGACCCGACCTCGCCGTCACCGATGAAAACGGCGGCGTCTGGCGAGGAGCCGGCGGTGGGGCCTGGGTCAATCCCTTCAACCAAGAGCTCTGGCAACCGAACATCGACATGGCGTTGGAAGCAGCGGCGATGGGATTCGACGAGGTCCAGTACGACTACATCCGATTCCCCTCGGATGGCGACCTGACGACCGCAGATTTCGGGCCCGACTACTCGGAAGAAGCGCGCGTCGGTGCCATCGTCGACTTCCTCAAGCTCAGCAAGAAGGCGCTTGAGCCAACGGGTGCAAAATTGGCGGTCGACATCTTCGGAATCGTTGCGATCTACGGGGACGATCAAGGGATCGGTCAACGGTTAGCCGACATCGCGCCGCACGTCGATTACGTCTGTCCGATGATCTATCCGTCGCACTTTGATGCATCGTCGATTGACGTCGGCGGGGAACCGAACGACCTGCCTTACGAAACGATCGAGCTTAGCTTGGCCATGGCGAAAAAGAAGATGCCCGGAATGGAGTTGAAACTCCGGCCCTGGCTTCAGGATTTCAACCTCGGACGCGATTACACCGCGGATGATGTCCGCGCCCAGATTCGCGCCACCGACGACGCGGACGCGAGCGGCTGGATGCTCTGGAACGCCGCGAACGAGTACACCGATGACGCCCTCGATCCGGCGTCGTAATAGACAATATGATGCAAGCGGCCACCGTCGAATGGATACCACCTCTCCGGCACTTCTCGATCGTTAGCTGACACGAGTCGTAGCAACTTAGCATCACGCTGTGTATAATGTCCTATACGTCGGCAGGCTGGGGAGGTGGCTCGTTTATTGCCCTTCTCGGGGCAGAGCCGGCAACCTTCCAGCCGGGCAAACGAGCGTCGTGGCTGCACGGGCAGATAGAGAGCGAGTGGAGATGATTGTCGTACGGCGCGGCGTGCAGCGCGACCCCGACCGGGTCCAACAGGAGATGGAGCAGGTATTCCGGGCTCTGATGCCGGCGCGCCCGCGTGCGGCGGCCCGGCAGAGTGGGCTGTGGCGACCGCCGCTCGAGGTCTACGAGACGGACGAGGCGCTCGTCATCCTTGCCGAAATTGCCGGTCTCGACGAGCGGCAGCTAAGCGTCGTCGTGGACCAGGATGTCCTGGCGATCAGAGGTGAGCGACCCGATCCACGCCAGATCGAGAAGCGATCGTATCGTGAGGCGGGTATCCCCTATGGCGCGTTCGGGGCGGATATCTATATTCCTTTCCCCATCGACGCCGACGAAACGATTGCCGAGTATCAGAACGGTTTTCTTCGCATCGTGCTCCCAAAAGCGGCGCCCAGGACGATCGTCCCGCGGCGGCCGGAGCAAGACGAGCGAGGAAAGGGAGCACAGTAAGCAATGACTGACAAGAAGCCAAATCTGGTGGACGAGGCCCAGGAGACGCCGCTGGCTGCCGAGTCGCCCGAACCTACCCCGGCGGAGACGCCGCGCCCCGACGTGCCGGCCACCGACGTCCCGGACGATGAGGGCGACGTGACCGAACCGGTAACGATGATTGAGACGGCGAACGGTTCGGAGACCGTGCCCACAGTTGGTGGTGATGACGTTCAGGTCCTGCCCATCTTGCCACTACGCGGGACGGTCGTCTTCCCGTTGACGGTGGTGCCACTGGCAGCGGCGCAGGCGCGTTCCCTACGCCTGATCGACGAGGTGATGTCCGGCGACCGGACAGTCGGTCTCGTTATGCAGAAGAATGCCGAGCAAGAAGGAGCCGGCCCAGACGACTGCTATCAGGTGGGGACCATCGCGACCATTCACCAGATGATGCGCGTGCCCGACGGGAGTGTTCGACTCGCCGTGCAGGGTGTCGAGCGGATGCGGATCCTCGAGTTCATCGCCGAGGAACCGTTTCTGATGGCGCGGGTTCAGAAGACGCCGGAGAGTGTCATCGACAACGTCGAGGTGCAGGCGCTGACGCGGAACACACTGGAACTCTTCCAGCGCTTGGTCTCGCTCGTCTCGCATCTGCCAGATGAGCTGGTGACGGCCGCGCTGAACATCGATGATCCGCGACACCTGGTTTATCTCGTTGCCACCAACCTCCGAATGGAGCCGGAGGAGCGGCAGCGGTTGCTCGAGCTCGACTCGGTCCAGGAGAAGCTGGCGGCACTCAACGCCTTCATCGCCAAGGAGCTCGATGTCCTTGAGCTCGGCAAGAAACTGCAGAGCGAGGTCCAGGAAGAGCTCGGCAAGTCGCAGCGGGAGTACTACCTGCGCGAACAGCTGAAGGCGATCCGCAAGGAGCTCGGTGAAGAGAGCGAGACCGAGGCCGAGGTCAGTGAGCTCCGGACCAAGATCGACGAGTCGGGTATGCCCGAGGAGGCGGCGAAGGAGGCCCGGCGCGAGCTTGATCGGCTCGGGAAACTGCCGCCCGCGGCTGCCGAATACGGCGTGATCAAGACGTATTTGGACTGGCTGACCTCGTTGCCATGGACGAAGAGCACCGAGGGCGAGATCGACATCCCACGGACGCGGCTGATCCTCGACGAGGACCACTACGATCTGGAGAAGATCAAGGAGCGGATCCTCGAGTACCTGGCAGTCCGCAAGCTGAAGCGGGAACTGGCGGCGCAAGCGGGAGAAGACGCCCAACAGGGGCCGAACCGCGAGCCGATCCTCTGCTTGGTCGGCCCTCCGGGTGTCGGAAAGACGAGTCTGGCTCAGTCGATCGCGCGCGCCCTTGGCCGAGAGTTGACGCGGATGTCGCTCGGAGGTGTCCGCGACGAGGCCGAGATTCGCGGTCACAGACGGACGTACGTCGGTGCGATGCCGGGCCGGATCATTCAGGCCATCCGGCGGGCCGGCACCAACGACCCTGTCTTCGTCCTTGACGAGGTCGATAAGATCGGCAATGACTGGCGCGGCGACCCGTCCTCGGCGCTGCTCGAGGTCCTCGATCCCGAGCAGAACAATTCGTTCCGAGACCACTATCTGGACGTCTCCTTCGACCTGTCGAAGGTGATGTTTATCGCCACGGCGAACTTGCTCGATCCGATTCCAGCCGCCCTGCGCGATCGGATGGAGATCCTGGAGTTGGCGGGCTACACGGACGAGGACAAGCTCAACATCGCGAAGCGCTACCTCGTTCCGAAGCAGCTCAAGGCGCACGGTCTGCGGGAGGAGAAGTACACCTGGACCGACGAGGGTTTGATGGCGATCATCCGACATTACACCCGCGAGGCCGGTGTTAGAAACCTAGAAAGAGAGATTGGCACCGCTTGCCGCAAGATCGCGACGCGCGTTGCCGAAGAGCGTGAGGTCAGCACGACGGTCGGACCGGAGGAGATCCGGGAGTACCTGGGGCGCCCGCGATACTTCTATGAAGAGCTGGCCGCCCGGACGAGCCAGCCCGGCGTCGCGATCGGCGTCGGTGTGACCGGTGTCGGCGGCGACATCATGTTCATCGAGGCGACTCGCATGCCGGGCAAGGGGTCCTTGACCGTCACCGGGCAACTCGGCGATGTGATGCGCGAGTCGGCGTCAGCGGCCCTCTCGTTCGTCCGCTCGCGGGCGAAGGATCTCAACGTCGATCCCGAGTTCTTCGCCGCGTCCGATATCCACATCCACGTGCCGGCGGGAGCGATCCCGAAGGACGGACCGTCGGCGGGTGTGGCCATGACGACAGCGCTCGTCTCGCTGCTCACCGGCTTCCCAGTCCGCGACGATGTTGCGATGACGGGCGAGATCACACTGCGGGGTCAAGTGTTGCCCGTCGGTGGGATCAAGGAAAAATCGCTCGCCGCTCGGCGCGCGGGCGTGACGACCTTCGTTTTGCCGCGGCGGAACGAGGTCGATCTCGACGACTTGCCGAAGGAGCTTCGCGAGGAGATGACGTTTGTCCTTGCCGACCGGCTGGACGACGTCCTCGCCGCTGCGATGCCCGAGGACTTTCACATACGGCGTCAGCAGTTCCCGGTCAAGGACGGTGCGCGTGAGCACATCGACCTCCGGGAGCCTGTCGCTGCAACGTCGTAAACGCTGGGACAGAGAACGACAAAGAGAGAGCGGCGGGGCACCGGTCCTCGCCGCTCTCTCTTTGTCCGGAGTTTTGGGCGACTGGTGGCGCGGTGTTTATCCGCGCGCGCCGACCAGAGATCGCGCGGTGGCCACAGAGACGAGTCGCTCGAACGGGCGGAGATGCTCGTCGTGCCGGTGGAACATCATCTCGGGATGCCACTGGACCCCGAGAACGAAGGAACTTGTCTGCAGACTGACGGCCTCGATGAGACCGTCGTCGCTTCGCGCTTCGACGCAGAGAGCTGGTGCCACGTCCTTCAGCGCCTGGTGATGGAAAGAATTCGTCTCGAGGGTGGTGGCGCGGTAAACCTCGCCAAGGAGCCCGCCGTCCGTCGCGGTCACGCGATGACCGGGTTCAGCTGCGTCAATGCCCGCGTCCTGTTGGCGGTGGAGGAGATCCGGGCCGAACTGGTCGGCGACGTCCTGGTAGAGCGTTCCCCCAAGTGCGACATTCAGCACCTGAATGCCGCGGCAGATGCACAGGACGGGGAGGTCACGATCAAGCGCTTCGCGCAGCAGCGCGAGCTCGAAGCGATCCCGCAGATGGCTCACCCCGTAGGTTGTGGGATGAACCTCAGTGTCGCCGTAGACAGCCGGGTCTATGTCGGCGCCACCGCTGAGCACCAGACCGTCGAGCCGACCGAGCAACTCGTTCGCGTGATTGTCCTGCGGTGGAAGGATGACGGGAATACCACCGGCGGCGAGCACGGCGTTCGCATAGTTGTCAGAAAGGACATAGCGTTCGAAGGTGCCATGAGCAAACGTCTCTTGGGACAGTGACGGGGTGATGCCGATGATCGGCTTCATCGAAGGACCTGCTCCTCGCGAACAGCGGGCGACGGTCTCACAGCTTTGGACCCATGGCATTATAGGGGCGCACGCGAGGGCGCCGATGCTCTCTTTCAGGTCCCCTCCTGGGGCCTCCCCACCCTCGTTCGGGGCATGGAACACGGGGCGATTCGACCCCTGAAAAAGACCAAGAAAATTGCTCTCCATTTGCCCTTGACACGCCTTTCATGCCCCTGTATTATTCCCGGGCTGTCGACGACGAGTTGACGCGAGCCCCGGACGAAACGGCCGGGACAGCAGCAAAAACCGGGAGGGCACCGCCTTGTAGATCGTCATCGACGATCCTCGCACCGGCCGAGACATCGGCCAAGCGAAGCGGTGGTTGCCCGCCCCAGTGATGGGGCGGTTTCATTTGTCCGAAAGACCTTTTGTGGTCCACGGACCTGCTGATGCACGTTAGAAAGCTGGCGCGGATGTCTCCACGGAGGTGGGGGGATCGGGTGCCGAAGACGGAGCGAGTGCGCGGAGACGCGCGGAGCGGCCGGTGGTGGCGCGGCGTGCGCGGGGCGGGGACGTCCCGCGGTGAGCACGGCGCGCGGGTCGGTCGCGCACAACAACGCACGAAGCCGCCCCGGAGACGGGGCGCAATTTGGTGGAGAGTTTGATCCTGGCTCAGGATCAACGCTGGCGGCGTGCCTAATGCATGCAAGTCGGACGGGGTCGCCTTCGGGCGGCCCACGTGGCGGACGGGTGAGGAACACGTGGGAAACTTGC